>DATEUS010000286.1:0-2606 GCA_035282985.1 Candidatus Acidiferrales bacterium | reverse complement strand
GAGGCTAGGTGTAATAGAGCCAGCCCGGGCAGCTAGCTTCCGCCCTGACGGGCTCGTGGGCCCGTTACTTTAGCCAGGGGGGCCATCTCTCGGCGCGGAGATGGCGCAGAGCCAGCTTGGCAGAGAAGACAGGGGGGTCTCCTTTGACGCCCGAACAGATTCCCGCTATGCTAGGGAGCCTTCTGTGACTCTCAGCGGCAACGGAGCGTGTCCCATTGATTGAGTTTCTTTACGCACTGGCCCTGGTTGCGGTTTCGGTGCAACTGTCGACTTTTGCCACCAGCATTTACCTGCACCGCAGTTTGACCCACCGCGCCCTCTACCTGCATCCCCTGGTCGCTTTTCCCATGCGCCTGCAGCTGTGGCTCGCCACCGGCATCGTCCCCAAGGAATGGGTGGCCGTGCACCGCAAGCACCATCGTTTCGCCGATATGGAAGGCGACCCGCACAGCCCGGTGTTGAAGGGCCTGTGGCGCATCCTGGTAGGGAATGCCTACTACTACGCGCGGGAAACGTGCAATCCTGACACCCTGACCCGCTATGCCCCCGACGTGGGCAACAACTGGTTCGACCGGCACCTCTTCCGCCACGGCCTGCTGGGACTGGGGCTGGGGCTGCTGGCGTTTGCCCTGCTGCTGGGGCCACTCTGGGGTGGGCTGGCTTTTGCCACCCAAGCTGGCGTCTACATCTTCTTCAACGCCGTCATCAACGGCGCCGGCCACGCCGTCGGCTACCGCACCTTCGAAAACACCGCCACCAACATGCGACTCGTGGCCCTGCTGACCGCCGGGGAAGGCTTGCACAACAACCACCATGCTTATCCTACTTCGGCGCGCTTCAGTCTGCGCCGGTGGGAGTTGGACCCTTCCTGGCCGCTCATTCGCTTGCTCACCTGGGTGCGGCTCGCCCGCCCGCTCCACCTGGCGCCGCTGGCCTAGTCCTGATTCCGCTCCAACTGCCGGCGATAGGCGGCAAATTCCAGCTCCGTCAGGCGCAGGAAGTCTTCCACGTACTTTGACTCCCACTGCACATCGGTGAAGACCCACACCCCGGTCACTTTGCGGTAGAAGTGCAGCCGCCAGGCCACCGCGCGCCCGTCGTGGTGGGTCAGCGCGTAGACCGTGCGGTAGCGCTGCGAGCCGGCGATCTCGGTCTGATTGACCACCGCCCAGGAATCCGGCCGGCCAACGTACGGGTTGAGCTCAAGAACCCGACGGGCTTGCCGCTCCAGTCGTTGCAACTCGTCCTCCGCGATAGAGCCACTCTGGCGCAAGTAGCCTATCGCCCCCTGCGCGCCCGCTTGCCGCAGGGCTTCAAAGAACTCACCGTAGAGGCGAGCAACCGCGGCGTCATCGGTTGAACTCGTCTGCGCCCAGGCCCCGCCAGTCGCAATCAACAACAGACAGACCACCAAGAGAATGCGTGTGGTTCTCATTGTCTCCTCCCAGCCTCTGGCTTCTAACGCGCGTACCATAGCATAGAGCGCCCGTAGCGCGTTCCATCAGGTTTCTTTCGACACAGGGAAGCTACCGGCGGTGACCGGACCTGATTGAAGCTTAACCTGGAGAGTGCCGTGAACGTTTCGCGGCCTGAAAGAGGCGCTGTCAGGCACGCGCAGGGACTACAGCTTAACCACCATGCCTTCCTTGGCGGCGACGGTATTGGGGAAATGTTTGCGGGCCTGCTTGAGGATGCGGTCAATCTCCGCGTCGCTGCGGTCGGGGTCGTGGTGGAAGAGGACCAGCTTCTTGACCTTGCACTCCTTCGCCACCCGCACCCCCTCTTTCCAGTTCGAGTGCCCCCAGTTGCGATGGGCCTTCATCTCCTCGGGGGTGTACTGCGCGTCGTAGATGAGCATGTCAGCGCCCTCGGCCAGCAGGCGCAGGTTCCGGTCGCCGCGCCCATCCCCGGGCTCGTTGTCGGTGGCGTAGACCAACACTTTGCCTTCGCATTCAATCCGGTAGCCCAGACAGCCTTGCGGGTGGTTCAGGCGCTTGGTGGTCATGAGGAGATCATCGTAGCTGATGCTTTCCTCACTGATCTCATGGAAGTGCCGCTTGGCCTTCATCGCCCGCATGTCCACCGGAAAGTAGGGGCCGGCCATCTGCCCTTCCAGAGCCTCCTGCAAACTTTCGCTCATGAAATGAAATCCATGGAAGAGGAAGTGGTTGCGCTCGTTGTAAAGGGGGCTGAAGAAGGGAATGCCCTGAATGTGGTCCCAGTGGAAGTGGGTCAAGAAGATGTGGGCGCGTATCTGCTTGCGACCCGCCTCCCGCATCAGCGCCTTGCCCAACTGGCGGAAGCCGGTGCCGCAGTCAAGCACGAAGAGGTGGTTGTTGCAGGGGCGCAGTTCAACACAAGGGGTGTTGCCGCCGTAGCGCAGGTTCTGCGGGCTGGGGGTGGGAGTCGACCCGCGCACACCCCAGAAACGCACATACATCGCCTTTTACCCCTCGCTCTCCGCGGTACGTGCCGCTGGCCTCGCGCTTCCACTGCCGGCGAGCGCGGCGCCCTTTGTCGGCGGCATCATCGCACAGCCCCGTTGGCCAATCAAGAAAAAGCTGTCCCTAGACCAGGGGAGCGCTGTCCCCGCCGGGGCAGACAAC
>DATEUS010000285.1:0-2140 GCA_035282985.1 Candidatus Acidiferrales bacterium | reverse complement strand
TGGGGGCTGGCGGTCTGGGGGAGCTTCCAGTGGAACGCGCTGCTCTCCGCCGTGGCGCGGTTGCTGATCTACGGCACGACCTGCGCCGCACTGCTGGTCTTTCGGCAGCGCAACCAGCAGGACGCCTTCCGGTTGCCGGCGGGGGCGGTGTGGTCCCTAGCGGGAATGGCGTTCTGCCTCGGGCTGTTGCCATTCATGGGGAGAGGCGAACTGCTCGTCCTGGGGATTACGGCCTTGCTGGCGTCCGCCACCTGGTGGTGGGCGCGCCGGAGAGCCGCCGGCCGCGCCTGACCTTAGCGCTCTCCCCAGCGCAGCTTGCTGCGCAGGACTTCAAAGTAGTCCCGGTGGGGAGAAACAATCAAATCAACCACGCGGTCGGAGCGGCGCACGCGCAAGCAGTCGCCGTGGTGCACTTCCTCGCCCACCTGGCCGTCGACGGTGACGTAGACCGCCTCTTGCGCGGAGGTGTCTCCGATCTGCACCTCGACGCTGCATTCGCCGGGAATAATGAGCGGGCGGTTGGTGAGCATATGTGGGGCGATGGGTGTTATCAGCATGACATCGGCGCTGGGCAGCACGATGGGCCCGCCCGCCGCCAGCGAATAAGCAGTGGAGCCGGTGGGACTCGCCACGATCAAGCCGTCGGCGCGGATGTGGGAGACGAATTTGCCATCGATGGTGACGTCGAAGTCCACAATGCGGGCCATGGCCGCCTTGTGGGTGACCACATCGTTCAGGCAGCGATGAGCGACGAGCACTTGTCCTTCGCGCAGCAGTTCGGCCTCCAGCATCGTGCGCCGGTTGATCTTGTGGCGGTCGGCCAGCACGTCTTCGAGTACTTCGTAGATTTCGTCCACGGTGATTTCGGTCAGGAAGCCTAGGTAGCCCAGGTTGACCCCCAGCACGGGGACACTGTGTGTTTCCACCAGGCGCACCGCCGCCAGCAGCGTCCCGTCGCCGCCCAGCACCAGCAGCAAGTCCACCTGCGGGGCGATCTCCTCCCGAGGCGTACCGTCGCTCCGGCCCAGGCATCCGGCGGTTTCCTGGTCGCAGACGGCGCGGATGCCGCGTTGTCCGAGCCAGTCGAGCAGTTTAGGGGCGACGGCGCAGATGTCGTCCTTCTTGGGCTTGGCGATGATGCCGATGGCTTTGAGCTTCATCGCTGGCGATTCTACACGACCCGCCGCAGGCAGGCGCGGAGAAAAAACTCGCGGTTGCCTTCCGCCCCCGGCAGTCGCGAAGGGTGCACCTCGGTCTCCTCCAGCCCCAGGGCAGCAACGGCCTGGCGGACTTTTTCGATGGCCTGGTGGTGCAGGGCGGGGTCGCGCACGATGCCGCCCTTGCCCACCTGCCGCCGGCTGAGCTCGAACTGGGGCTTGATGAGAACCAGGAAAAGCGCTCCCGGGCGCGCGCAGGCGCAGGCGGCGGGGAGGATTTTCTCCACCGAGATGAAGGCAGCGTCGATGGTCACGAGATCAACCGGCTCACCCAGGTCGGCGGGCTTGAGGTAGCGGGCGTTTAGGCCTTCGCGAACGACGACGCGCGGGTCCTGGCGCAGCTTCCAGTCGAGCTGGCCACGGCCGACGTCGACGGCATAGACGCGGGCGGCGCCGTGCTGAAGCAGGCAGTCGGTGAAGCCGCCGGTGGAGGCGCCGATGTCGAGGCAGACTTTTCCCGTGGGGTTGAGGCCGAAGTCGGCGAGCGCCCCTTCCAGCTTCTCGCCCCCACGGCCGACATAGCGCGGCGGCTCGCCCGCCAGCGCCAGCCGCGCCGTGGCCGGAACCAGCGTGCCGGCCTTCTCCGCCGGATTGCCGTTGACCTGGATTTGCCCGGCGAGGATGAGCGCCTGCGCCTTCTGGCGCGTGGCGGCCAGGCCGCGTTCCACCACCAGTCTGTCCAGGCGCATGCGGGCCACGACGGCCTCCACCGCCTAGGCGGTGCGGCGGAGCAGGTAGCGGGCGATTTCCTGCAGGGGTGCGCCGCGCGCGCCGAAGGGCTTGAGTTCGCCGCAGGCTTCTTCGATCAGCGCGGCTGCTCGGCGCTCGGATTCCTCCAGCCCATGCACCGAGGGGTAGGTGGCTTTCTGCCGATAGGCATCCCTGTGCGCGGCCTTGCCCAGCCGCGCGCTGGAGCTGCGGAC
>DATEUS010000284.1:0-11994 GCA_035282985.1 Candidatus Acidiferrales bacterium | reverse complement strand
GAATCGATGCCCGCCAAGTCCGTGAGCCGCGAAGGCACCTTCGCCCACGACGTCGCCGATGCCGCCGCCCTGCGGTCGGTGCTGCGCAGCTACTGCGAGAGCGTGGGCGCCGAGCTGCGCGAGGCCGGTCGGCGCGGCCGCACCGTCACCTTGAAGCTCCGCTACGCCAGCTTCCGCACCCTCACTCGGGCGCACACGCTGGCGGAGCCGACTGATCTCGATGCGGTGATCTATCAGACTGCGCTCAAGCTGTTCCGCCGCGCCTGGGACCGCCGGCAGAAGGTGCGCCTGCTGGGCGTAGCGGCCAGCGCGCTGGGCGCCACCGCAGGACAACCGTCGTTGTTCGACGCCGAGCGGCAGGCGCGGCTGGAAAAGCTGGCCCGGGCCGCCGATCAGGTGCGCGGGTGCCACGGCACCGACGCTGTCCGCACTGCCAAGTCCCTGCTGCGCAAAACGCACAGCTGATAGGCAGGCTTCCTGTTTGCTCTGTCATCCCGAGCGAGCCCGAAAGGGCGAGTCGAGGGATCCGCTTGAGTCCGCCGAAAAGAAGATTCCTCACCCTTCGGTTTCGGAATGACAAGTCAGCCTACGGAGGGTTGTGTAGGGCAAGGCCTCGCGCCTTGCCGGCTGTGCTGCGGCAGAGGACCAGCCCCTGCCCTCCCTAGAATCCCGGAATTGTCATTCTGGGGCCGAAGGGCGAAGAATCTCAGCGGCGCCGAGTCCACGGTTGAGATGCTTCGCTCCGCTCAGCATGACAACAACTGTGCGGGTATAATCGGCGGGATGAGCGAGCTCCGCGACAATGCCACTGCGGTGGTGCGCCGGCTGGTCGAAGCCGGCCACCAAGCCTACTGGGCTGGGGGCTGCGTGCGCGACCTGGTGCTGGGTCGTGAGCCGTCCGACTACGACGTCGCCACCAGCGCCACCCCGCCCGAAGTGCTCCGTTTGTATCCCGACGCAGTAACCGTCGGAGCCCAGTTTGGTGTCATCCGCGTTCCTTCGGGCGGGGCGGAAATTGAAGTCGCCACCTTCCGCTCCGACCACGGCACGCTCGACGGGCGCCATCCGCGCGAGGTGCGCTACGCCCGCACCCCGGAAGAGGATGTGCGTCGGCGCGACTTCACCATCAACGGCCTGCTCTACGACCCGATCAAAGAAGAGGTGCTGGACTTCGTCGGCGGGCGTGCTGACCTGCAAGAAGGCGTCATTCGCACCATCGGCGAGCCGGCCGAGCGCTTTGCCGAAGACCGGCTGCGGCTGTTGCGCGCCATCCGCTTTGCCGCCCGCTTCGGCTACCGGATTGAAGAGAACACTTGGGCGGCGCTATGCGAGACGCGGGCGGGCATCGAGCAGGTGTCTCGCGAGCGGGTGCGGGACGAGTTGCTCAAGATGCTGACCGAAGGGCCGGCGCGCCGGGCCTTCGAGCTGCTGGACGAATCCGGGCTGCTGGAAATCTTGCTGCCGGAGGTGGCGCGGATGAAAGGAGTGGAGCAGCCGCCGGAGTTCCATCCCGAGGGCGACGTCTGGGTGCACACGCTGCTGATGCTGGAGCGGTTGTCCGACCCCACCCCCACGCTGGCGCTGGGGGCGCTGCTGCACGACGTCGGCAAGCCGCCGACCTTTACCCCCGCCAGCGGGCCGGATGACCGCATCCGCTTCGACCGCCACACGGAAGTGGGGGCGGTGATGGCGGAGGAAATCTGCGCCCGCCTGCGGCTGTCGAATCGCGACACCGAGCGGGTGGTGGCGCTGGTGCGCCACCACCTGCGCTTCAAGGACGCGCCCAATATGCGCCCCAGCACCTTCAAGCGCTTCATCTCCATGGACGGGTTCGACGAGCATCTGGAATTGCATCGGCTGGATTGCGCCGCCAGCCACGGCGACCTGAGCAACTGGGATTACATCAAGCAGCAGATCGCCAATCTGCCGCCGGAAGAAGTCCGCCCACCGCGGCTGCTTACCGGCCATGACCTGCAAGCGATGGGCTATCGGCCGGGGCCGGAGATGGGGAAGATGCTGGCCGCCTTGGAAGAGGCGCAGTTGGAGGGGACGGTAAAAACGGTGGACGAGGCGCAGGCCTTCGTGAGAGAAAGGTTCCCCGGCGAAGGTGAGGGATAGCCCTTACCCGGGACAAGAGGAGGAGCCATGCCAGAGCTGAAGGCGCGGAAAGTTAGCCGCTCGGTGCAGGTTCAGGTGGGCGCGGAAAGAGCGCTGCAAGCTTTCTTGGAGTCGGGACAGGTGCAAGAGTGGTGGGGGGCGTCGCAGGCTCTGATCGAGGCGCGCAAGGGTGGCGTCTGGACGCTGGCTTGGACGGGGCCCGGCCAGGGGTACAATTATGTGGTGAGCGGGGTGGTGAAGTCGTTGCTGCCCGGCCGCCGCGCGCGCATCGAGCCGCTGGTCTATTTCAACCCGGAGCGCGCCCCGCTGGGGCCGATGCGGCTCACCATCCTGGTGCGGGAAAAGGACGGCAGGACGCGGGTGAGCGTGCGCCAGGAGGGTTTTAGGGAAGGGCCAGACTGGGATTGGTACTTCGAGGCGGTCGCAGGGAGTTGGAAGGAGGCTTTGGGCAATCTGAAGCGGTTCCTGGAGGGGGCGGCGAGCTAGCGCAGCGCCAAGAGAAGCAGGGAGCCGATCAGAAGCACGATCCCCAGGATGACGACACCCTGGATAAGCCACAAGCGGCGCTCATCTGCGGAAGGACGCCGCCAGCCAATTCGCTGGAACATTAGACCGTCCCCTGGGGTCGCCCCGGGTCAGAGCGGGCGGGTTCCGGCTCGTCGGGCTGTTGGGCACAGGAGGCGGACTCAGCTTGGGACAACGCTGGCAACAAGGTTGGCACCTCGACTCCCCAGCAGATTCTTTCCCAGCCGGGGGGCAGGTGTCAAGACCAGGAGGGCTTTTACTGGTCGCCTGGAGGTGCTGTCGGCACTGTGAGCTTGGAAATGATGGACAATTTGAACCGGAGGACATGTAACCTATCACTTATCAATTGGATAGTATATTTTTCTCTATTAGCTCGTGTATAGCATCAAAGTTTATATTGACATCATCATATCTGTGGAGCAAGATTGAATCTTGGAGGGAACCGGAATGACACCCACTCCAGCCAAAGTCGAGCACAGTGAGGAGCTGCCGGTCCTGCCGGTGCGGGATACGGTGCTGTTCCCCCACGCGGTGGCGCCGCTGACGGTGGGGCGGGAGAGCTCGGTCCAGCTGCTCAAGTCCCTCGGACTGGATGACAAGATGATCGCGGTGGTGGCGCAACTGGACCCGCGGGTAGAAAGGCCCTCGGGGGCCGACCTGCACGCCGTGGGCACAGCCGGGCTGGTGCACAAGATCGTCAAGATGCCCAACGAGAACTACTTCGTCTTTGTCGAGGGAACCTACCGCATCAAGATTCTCGAGGTGGTGCAGCAGGAGCCTTTCTTGCGGGTGCGGGTGGAGTCGCTGGCGGACATTGTCCCGGCCAAGCCCGACTCCGAGTACGAAGCCCTGACCCGCAACGTCCGCGAGCTCTTTCAGGAGATTGTCGCCGCCTCGACGCATCTCTCCGACGAGCTGCAGACGGTGGCGCTGAACCTGGAAGACCCGGCCGGGCTGTCAGACTTTGTGGCCGCCTCGCTGCCCTCGCTGACCACACGAATTCGCCAGGAGTTGCTGGAGACGCTCGACGTTCGCACCCGCCTGCGGCGGCTGGTGGAGGAGCTGGGCAAAGAGCGGGAGGTGCTCCGTTTGCGGAGCAAGATCCAGGAGGACGTCCAGGAGCGGTTCGGCCAGACCCAGCGCGAATACATCCTTCGCGAGCAATTGAAGTCGATCCAGAAGGAGCTGGGCGAGACCGACGAAGCCCAGCGCGAGATCGAAGAGCTACGGGAGAAGGTCGAGAAGGCCGGGATGCCGGACGAAGTAAAGAAAGAGGCGCTGCGCGAGCTGAAGCGGCTGGAGAAGATTCCCCAGGCGGCGGCGGAGTACACGGTCGCCCGCACTTACCTCGACTGGCTGGTGGCTTTGCCCTGGCAGAAGGCCAGCGCCGGAGAGGTGGACGTTAAGCGAGCGGAACAGATCCTGAACGAAGACCACTACGACCTGGAGAAGGTGAAGCAGCGCATGCTGGAATACCTGGCGGTGCTGCAGCTCAAGCGCGACCTGAAGGGGCCGATTCTCTGCTTCGTGGGCCCGCCCGGGGTGGGGAAGACCTCGCTGGGGAAGTCTATCGCCCGGTCGCTGGGTCGTCGCTTCGTTCGCATTTCGTTGGGCGGGATGCACGACGAAGCCGAAATCCGCGGCCACCGTCGTACCTACATCGGCGCCCTGCCGGGCCAGATCATGCAGGGGATCCGCCGGGCGGAAACGCGCGACCCGGTCTTTATGCTTGACGAAGTCGACAAGCTCGGCCGCGATTTCCGCGGCGACCCGGCAGCGGCGCTGCTGGAGGTGCTCGACCCGGAGCAGAACTTCAGCTTCCGCGACCACTACCTTGACGTCCCCTTCGACCTCTCCAAGGTGCTGTTCATCACCACCGCCAACATCCTCGACACCATTCCCCCGGCGCTGCACGACCGTATGGAGGTGCTGGAGCTGCCCGGCTACACGGAAGAAGAAAAGGTGCAGATTGCCCGGCAGTTCCTGGTGCCGAAGCAGATCGACACCCATGGGCTCGAAGCGGGAAAACAGATTCGCTTCAGCGACGACGGCTTGCAGGAAATCATCCGCCGCTACACCCACGAAGCCGGCGTGCGCAACCTGGAGCGTGAGATTGCCAACATCTGCCGCAAGCGCGCCCGGCAGATTGCCGAGAACGGCGCCGGTGTGCTCGAGGTCACGCCGGAGGTGGTGGAGGAGTTGCTAGGCGTGCCGCGCTTCCGCATTGAGACCGAGCTGGAAGAGCGCACGCGGCGGCCGGGCGTGGCGGTGGGCGTGGCTTGGACCCCAGCGGGCGGCGATGTGCTCTTCGTGGAAGCGGCTAAGATGCCGCGCGAAGCCGCCGGCGGCAGCCGCGGCGAGTTCACCATGACCGGGCAGTTGGGCCAGGTGATGCAGGAGTCGATGCGGGCGGCCCTTACCTGGGCACGGGGGAACTACCGCCTCTTCGGAGTGGAGCGCGGCGAAGTAGAGAAACACGACGTGCACATCCATGTCCCCGCCGGCTCCATCCCCAAGGATGGCCCCTCGGCCGGCGTGACGATGGCGACGGCGCTGGTCTCGCTCTTCAGCGACAGGCCAGTGCGGCCCTTCGTGGCCATGACCGGCGAGATTACCCTGAGCGGACTGGTGCTGCCGGTGGGCGGCATCAAGGAGAAGGTGCTGGCGGCGCGACGCAGCGGCGTGCGCGAGATGATCCTGCCGGCGGAGAACCAGCCCAACCTGGAAGAGGACATCCCCGCCCACCTGCGCGAAGGGATGACCTTCCACTTCGTCAAGACGGTCGAGGACGTGCTGGAGCACGCCTTCGAGCCTGGCTTGCTGAAGAAGGAAGCGGTGGTGGCCGCTCAGGCCAGCCGCCGATCGGGCGAGCGGGCCCAGCCGGGTGCGGCCGCGGGCGCCCACTGAGTTTGGCTCGAGGTCCCGTCGCTTTCTTCGAAGCTCCGGCCGTTGCTCCGCGGGTCTACGGCGCCGGGGTGAATCGGACCCAGTCCACGTAGAAGTAGCGCTCCACGCCGATGGTGGCGGTGCCGCCCCAGAGCGGGTTGTTGGTCCCCCAGTGATTGATCATGAAGTAAGCCGGAGCGCTGGGCACGGTGGTGGTGTGTTCGGCCTGCCAGACGTCGTCGACGTAAAAGGTGATTCTCCCCGGCTCCCAGACGAACTTGTAGGTCTTGAATTCATTGTTGAGACCCGGAATCGATTTCGCCGTGTAGGTTTCCTCCGTCTCCCAGGGGCCGTCGGAGGGGTCGAGGTTGTGCCAGTTCACCATGTAGAGAGTGTCGGGGAAGCGAGGATCGTCCAGCAAGTGCGCCCCGAATTCGAAGTCAATCTCCGTCTCGGAGTTGTTCACGTAGTTGAACCCGGCCGAGACGCTTCCTGAGACCGGCGTGCCGGGGCCGTACGGAGTCGCGGCAGTGGAAGACATCCGCATCCGCCACTCATAGGTGCCGTAGCCGTATTTCTGCCTGGTGGTGACGTGGGCGCCGTGAGAGATGACCCCGGCCGGATTATTGTCAACCGGCCCGATCTCCTGGTTCAGACGCAGGACGAGGTAGCCGTTCTGCAGGCTGACGTTCTCGGCCTCGTAGAAGCCCTCGTGGTTGTCGGGGATGTAGCCGGGAGCCCACCAGCTTGAGACCTGCCAGCGTTTGGAGAGCTTGCTGCCAGTGAAATGGTCCCCCCAGCCGCCCGACCCGCCCTGAGGCGGCTTGCGCGGCGCCGCATCTCCCGAGGTGGAAACGAATGCCAGTGCGGCCATGACAGCGAGAGTAAGGGACAACGAACCTCTTGTTTGTCCAGGCATGTTAAGACCTCCGCCCCACAGGGAGGGGTTGGCCGCGAGTCTAAGGCAGGCGGCGTTCAGTTACAAGAAATAAAGAGTGAGCAGGCTTCAGGAGAAGCCGGTCGCCCCAAAGGCTCATCGGGTGGTGGCTAGCTGGGTGCTGAAAAACGCGTGGCACTGTCATTCCGAGCCCTTGACCCCGCTGAGCGGGGCGAGGAATCTGCTTTTTCTTCAAACCGTTGCCCTGCACACGCAGATTCCTCCCCCTCGGCTCGCTCGAGGTCGGAATGACAAAGCGCGACCTTTTCAGATGCCTGCTAAGCGGGAGGGCGCAGGCTGGCAATTGCGGCCTGCTCGTCGGGAAAGATCGCCAGCAAGTCGGGCCGCTGCGTCAGCGTCAGCAGGCGGAGGACATCGGCGGCAGTCTTGGAGAGTTGAGCCAGGCGGAGGTCGCCACCGGCAGCGCGCGTCCGTTTCACCGCGTCCATCATCGTGCCCACCCCGATACTGTCCAGCCGATTCACCTTCTCGAGGTGGAGGACGATCTTGACCTTGTGCGCCTTGAGTAGCGCGCGGATGCGCTCGCGCAGAGCGTCCACTTCCGCGCCCATTATCAGCGCGCCGTCCAGTTCGAGCACGGTGACGTCGCCGTCCTGGCGCTCCTGCAGCTTCAATGGCATGGAAATTCACCGAATGTTCAGCCATCTTAGGCCGCTCTACGGGCCAAGTCAACGCCGCGCCTTCGCTGAGACCGACGAAAGCGACTTCAACGAGACTGAGTTCAAGCGAGAGCCTGCCGATTCGACGTGGTTTCTGGTTGTCACCGGGCGGCAGGGAGACTAGAGTGGCGGGCGATGAGCGAAGAGACCGAACAGGTTGGCCGCCTCTCGCCGATGGAGGAGCGCTTCGAGCTCTGGCGCCGCCGCATTGGTTTGTTTGCTGGCCCACTGCTGGCGCTGGCCCTCTATGCGATGACGGGCGCGTGGCCGGCCGAGCAGCGGCGCTTGGCGGCGGTGCTGGTTTTCGTGATCGTTTTCTGGGTCACGGAAGCGATTCCCATTCCCGCCACCGCCTTGCTGGGGCCGGCGCTGTGCGGACTGCTGGGAGTGGCGGAGGTGCGAGTGGTGCTGCGGGCCTTCGCCGACCCGGTCATCTTCGTCTTCCTCGGCAGTTTTCTGCTGGCGCGGGCGATGACGGCGAACGGGCTCGACCGCCGGGTGGCTCTGGGGGTGCTGGGCTCGCGCTTCATTGGGCGCTCGCCGGCGCGCATCCGGCTGGCCGCCGGCGCCACTGCCTTCCTGCTCTCGATGTGGATCAGCAACACCGCCACCGTCGCCATTCTTTTCCCCATCGTGGTGGGGATCAGCGACGCCTTGGACCGGCTGTTCGCCGAGGGCGCCACCCGAAGCTACACCACCGGGCTGATGCTCATGATTGCCTACGCCGCCTCGGTGGGCGGAATGTCCACCCCCATTGGCAGCCCGCCCAACCTGATCGGCCTCGGCATGATCGATAACTTGGCTGGCAGGCGCATTCCGTTTTTTGAATGGATGGTGCTGGCGCTGCCGATCACGCTGATCCTGTTCGGATTGCTGGCGGTGCTCCTGCGCGTGCTTCACCCGGCACCGGCGCGCTCGATAGAAGGCTTGGCCGCGGCCGTGGCGGAGTTGCGCCAGGGCATCGCTCCGTGGGGGCGCGCGCAGAGCTATACCCTGGTGGCCTTCCTGACAGCGGTGGTGCTCTGGGTGGGCCCGGGCGCGCTGGCTTTGCTGCGGGGAACGAGCGATCCGCTCTACCGCGCGGTCAGCGATCGGCTGCACGAAGGGGTGGTGGCGCTGCTGGCCGCGTCGCTCCTCTTTCTCCTCCCGGTGGAGTGGAAGCCGCCCCGCGGCGCGCTGACCTGGAAAGAAGCGGTCCAGATTGACTGGGGAACCATTCTGCTCTTCGGCGGCGGGCTGAGCCTGGGCGGGCTGATGTATTCCACAAAACTGGCTGAGCGGTTCGCACACGGCCTGTTGGGGGCGGCGGGCGAGCCCAGCCTGTGGACGATTACTGCCGTGGCCACGCTTTGCGCCATTCTGGTTACCGAAACCACCTCCAACACCGCTTCGGCCAGCATGGTGGTGCCGGTGGCGATTGCGGTGGCGCAGGCCGCCGGGGTTTCGCCGTTGCCGCCGGCGCTGGGGGCGACTTTCGGCGCCAGCCTAGCGTTCATGCTGCCGGTCTCGACCCCGCCCAACGCCATCGTTTACGGCTCCGGCCGCGTTTCGTTGCTGGCGATGTTGCGTGCGGGGATTTGGTTCGACCTGCTCGCCTTCGGCCTCATCCTGCTGCTGCTGCGCTGGCTCTGTCCGCTGCTGGGGCTGCTCTAGCTCGACGGCTGTTGCGGGCGTCGTACTGCGGGGATAGACTCCAGCCCTGATGCTGACTCTCTTCTTCGTCCTGGCGGCGCTGTTGATCGTGCAGAGCCTGATTGCGCTTCAGGACGGCCCTCGCTTTCTCCGCTTTGTCCGGCGACGGCTGGCCGAGCCGCTGCCGGACTATGCCCCGCCGGCCACGCTGGTCTGCCCCTGCAAGGGACTTGACCCCGACATGGAGACCAACCTGCGAGCGCTGCTGGCGCAGGACTATCACGACCTGGAAGTAATCTTCGTGGTTGCCGAGGCCGACGACCCGGCGCGGGCCTTGTGCGAGCGCTTGGCGGCCGAAAGCACGCGGCCGGTGCGCGTGGTTGTAGCAGGACGGCCCGAAGGGCGAGGCGAAAAGGTCAACAACCTGCTGGCGGGCGTGGCCGCAGCGCGGGCGGAGAGCGAAGTTTTCATTTTCGCTGACTCTGATGGCCGCCCCTCGCCCTCTTGGGTGCGGACGCTGGTAGCCTATCTCGCCGACCCGGCCGTGGGCGCGGCCACCACTTTCCGCTGGTACATCCCCGACGGCGATTTTCTCTCCGGGCTGCAATCGGCCTGGAACGCGCCGGCGGTGACCTACATGGGGGAATGGGATCGCAACTTCTGTTGGGGTGGCGGCATGGCCCTGCGCCGCCGCACTTTCGACGAGGCAAAGGTTCCGCTCTACTGGGCGGGCTGCGTCAGCGACGACCTGATGCTGACGCGCGCCCTGCGCGACGCCGGGCGCAAAATTGTTTTTGTCCCCCAGTGCCTGGTGGCCACACACCACCCCACCACCTGGCGGGCGCTGCTGGAGTGGACGACGCGGCAGATTCTGCTTACCCGCGTCTACGAACCGCGGCTGTGGTGGCCGGCGCTGGGGATGTACGTCTTCTACTGCGGAACGTTTCTTTTCGGACTGGCGGCGGCCGCGTGGTTTGTTCTCTGGAGGTGGGAAGTGGCCGCCGTGATTCTCGGGGTGCTGGCGCTGATTGCGGCGCTGGGGGTTCTCAAAGGGGTTTTTCGCCACCGGGTGGCGCTGCTCTTGATGCCGCAGCACCAGCAGGAGCTGCGACGCACCTGGTGGAGCCCGACCCTGCAAGCAGCGCTGGTGCCCTGGCTGATGGCTTTCAACTTCCTCCACTCCGCCGTCACCCGGCGGATGACCTGGCGCGGGGTGACCTACGAGCTGCGCTCGCCCTGGGAGACGAGAATTGTGAAGGTTGCATAGAAGGCAGGGAAAGCAGGGGCTGCGGAAGACCTCTCACCGCAGAGCCGCCCTTCGGCCTCGCTCAGGGTCTCCGCTTCGCTCCGACAGAGGGCGCAGAGAGGCAAAGAGAAGAAAAAAACTGAAGAGAGCCACATCGTCTCCCGGGCAAGGTACAGATTGAGTTCGTACACTCTTCGTTGGTAGGACAGACATTTCTGTCTGTCCGGGGCGCGGCGCGGCCCTTTTCATTTTGTAGACTCGTTTTCGTGCTACGATGCCAGAGTTTGCTGAACCTGTGACACCGGGCGAGAACGACTCCGGAATCACCCGTCGCCATCTCCCCCACCTAGCCAGGGCCGGGGCGACGTATTTTGTTACTGCTCGCCTGCGGGCCAAACCATTGACCCCGGCTGAGGTTGGATTTGTCAAAGGCCAGATTCTTGCCGGCGACGCTCGCTACTACGACCTAATCGCCATCCAAATCATGCCCGACCACTTTCACGCTCTGTTGCGTCCCAGGCCGGGTTTCTCCCTTCGCAGGGTGATGAAGGGCATCAAAGGCGCAAGCGCCCGGCGCCTGAATCAGCACAGACGGTCGAAAGGACGACTCTGGCAGGATGAGTCCTACGACCGCATCGTCCGCGATCAACAGGAGCTAGAAGAAAAGATCAAGTATATGTTTCTCAATCCTGTGAGGGTGGGACTGACTACGGAACCCGAGAGTTACGTCGGGTGGTACGTGAAGTAAGGCGAAAGGCGCCTTTGAGGCGCCGGACAGACCCTTCGACTCCGCTCAGGGCAGGCAGGAATGTCTGTCCTACCAACTGAGGGACGGTCGTTATCGCGCGGGAATAGCTTTCTACCGCTGCAGGCGTTTCAGCAATTGAATCTGGCCGGTGTGGTAGAGGTCGTGATGGGCGATACCGTAGATGTGCTCGGCGTAGCTCCAGATGGACTTGGGAGCGCGGGCGTAAAGCTTGGCGGCGGGGAAATTCTCCAGCGCCGCGCGGAGTTGGTCGTGCTGCTCCTGGAGAAGGGCAACGTCCTTCTTCCACGCCTTGGCGTCTCGGGAGTCGGGCAGCGGGAACCAGTTGCTGCCGGGGCGGGGGAACGACAGGTCAATGCGTCCGCTGATCTTCCGGCCGACGATGTATTTCCAGTAGGCGGCGTGGAGAACAATCTCCCAGATATTGTGCCGCCGCGGCCCCGGCCGCCAGAGAGCCTGCTTGGGGGTCAGGCCGCGGAGCGAGCCGCGCAGGGTAGTGCCGTGCCAGGCCTTCTTGTCGTAGGCCTGGTCGAGCAGACGCAGCAGCAGTTGGATTTTGGGGTCAAGCACCTTGCGACGCATGGCACACCTCGCCACCTTCCTGTCCTTGAGCCCCGATAAGGGTAGAGCCCGCCCCGCGGCCGGCTGTCCAGGCGGAAACGAGCTTGCGGGCTGGGCCTAGCCGCCCACGAAGAGCGGGTAGTGGCTGGCCGCCGCCATAAAAAACAGCATAGGAATCGAGAGCCAGGCGTTGGCGCGCGAAGCGAGAAAAGCACGCCGGGCCAGCGTCGCCGATTCGGCCGGAATGGCGGTGCCTTTCTCGGCGTTCTCTTTCGTCCAGGCGATGATGCGCTTCTGCGCCGGCCAGATGATCCCCCAGACGTTGAGCAGCATCACCAGGCCGAGGCCGCCTCCCACCCCGATGGCCAGGGCGCGGTTGCTGGCCCCATCGTAGGTGTTGAACTGTATCACCAGGTGGCCCGCCAGCCCCGCCAACACCACCACAATCACGGCCACGTACCACCCGTTCTTGGTGATGGCGGGCACGCGGAGCAGGAAGTACTCAATCGCCCAGGCCACCACCCACAGCACCAGCCACACACCCATAGTTCGCCACAGGTAGGAGCCCGGGTTATCGGCGGGCTCGGTTTGCAGGATGAGGAACCAGTAGAAAAAGCCGGCCAGCACCGTCACCACCGCGCCC
>DATEUS010000283.1:0-2967 GCA_035282985.1 Candidatus Acidiferrales bacterium | reverse complement strand
ACCTCGTGGCGCTGCGCCAACACAACCTCAAGCGACTGTTCGCTTACTCGAGCATAGGGCAGGTGGGCTATCTCATCCTGGGCGTGGCCGTCCTGTCGCCCTTGGCGGCCAGCGGCGTCCTCTTCCATCTGACCGGCTACGTCGTCAATAACCTGGCGGCGTTCTGCTGTCTTATCGTGGCCTATCACCAGACGCAGAACGAGGAGATAGAGGCGGTCGCTGGCCTGGGCCAGCGGGCTCCGGCCGTGGCGCTCACGCTTGCCGCCGCGCTCTTCTCGCTGGCCGGCCTACCCGTCTTCGTTGGCTTCGTGAGCAAGTTCTACCTGTTCACCGCCGCCGCGCAGGGTGGCCTCCTCTGGCTCGTGCTGCTGGCGGTGTTGAACAGCCTCGTCTCGCTTTACTACTACTTGATGGTGATCAAGCAAGCGTACCTGGGCCGGCCGATGGCTGCCTCGCCTGTCGATGACGCCATCTCTGAGCCCGTCTCAGGGACAGACAGGACAGCCCCGCAGGTCGCCTTTCTGGCAGCCGGAGGTCCCGTGGTTGAGGAAGCCCCTGAAACCACCTGGAGAGTGGCGCCAACGCTCCAGTGGCTCTCTCTGGCCCTCTTCCTGGCGATGGTGGCGCTGGGCGTGTACCCAGGGCCGCTGGTCCAGGCGATCGAGGCCGTGGGTAGGGAGTTGTTTGGGGGGTAGCTAGGTTGTTGGTGCGATGGTTGCTGAGGCAAGCGCTGGCTTTCGCGCCGTCCCGCCGCGCAAGAGGTAGACAATCATCCATATGAACCAGACCACGAACAGGATGGTGCCTGGGATGGTAACGGCGTCGGGCAGGCCGAGCATGAGGACAGTGGTGTGGAACAAGTGGAAGGCAGAAACGATGAGACCGAAGGCCGCCAGGAGACGGGGGAAGGCACCAGTGCGCCAGCCAACCACTGAGAAGAGCGACAGCCAGCCGACCTCCGTCCAGTAGAGAAGGCCATTGTAGGTCCAGTCCCAAGCAGCAAACACGGCCAACAGTGCAGATGAATTCTGAGGGCCCGCAGCGGCGATCTGGACCATTGCGGCCTGCAGCGAAACCACCACCAGCAGTACGCTCACTTCTATAACTCCGATAATGCTTGCGGCATCAATGAGAAGGCGCATCAAGCCGGACTCGGTCTGTAACTGCAAATAGCGCCGAAACGCCGCCACGAAAAGCGCGAAGCCTAAGAGCCCTAAGCCACCCTGCCAATATATGGGCATCAAGCTTTGGTGGTTGTAGTAGACGTTGAGTGCGGCCACATCGCTAGTTCCTGACACCCGCTGACCAGCGATGGCGGTCGCTCCCACTTGCATTACCAGGACACCGAACACGAAAAGAATAAGCATGCCGACGCCAGCCCATTTTGCTGTAGAAGATACCTGTTCCGAAGTCGACACGCGCACTTTTTTGGACCTCCTTGGGAACAGCCGCCTCAATTTAGGGGCGGCTGTCCCTTTATCGAAACGAATGTCTAGACCGTAACGCCCGGCGAATTGCTCTTTAGGTACTCGATGACGCGACCGACCAGGGCGCCGCGGCCCTCGGTGGGAGCCGCCGCGATGGTGCCGCTGCCGCCGTGCTTGAGCTCCAGCGTCGTGTTCGCCATCATCCAGCCCTTGCCCTCCGCGCCGATCAGGTTCTGGGCCGGCACGCGCACATTGTCGAAGAAGACGAAGTGCTGGCCGCCGCCGAACTCCCGCATGCCGATCCCGTCCATGCGCTGGATCGCGACGCCGGGTGCCTTCGCGTCGATCATGAAGAGGCTGATGTTCTCGTGGCGTGGCGCCTGCGGGTTCGTGTTCACCAGGGTGAAGAGCCAGTCGGGCGACCCACCTGCGCCGTCCGGGGCGCCCCGTGTGCTGATGAACTGCTTGGAGCCGTTGACCACCCATTCATCACCGTCGCGGACGCCGCGCGTCTTGAGCGAAGCGAGGTCGGAGCCCGCCTCTGGCTCGGTGAATACCTGCCAGACGCTGAACTTGCCCTGGAACCAGGGCCGGACGAAGCGCTGCTTTTGTTCGTCTGTCCCGTGCACCATGATGGCGGGGGCCAGAATACTGGGCCCCCTGCCGCCGGGCAGGTTCCGCTTCGCCAGCTCTTCAACGATCACAACCGCGTCCGCCGGCGTCAGGCCGCCGCCACTCAGCTCCTTCGGTGCAGTGGGCACCAGCCAGCCCTTCGCGCCGAGCTTGAGTTGCCAGGCGGTATCGTCCTCGACCCGCTTCTGGATATCCTCGTCGCTCGGTTCCACGCTGGGATCATCCGGCTCACGCTTGGGCGCGTTGTCCGCCAACCAGGCCACGACCTCCTTGCGGAAGGCCTGCTGCTCTGGGGTGTACTCATAGGTCAGCTCGAAGTCCATCGCTGCCTCCTTGCGTTTACGGAAACGTCAGGATATTCCTATGCCTAAGCCGCGCCTTTGTCAAGTATTCTCGCTGGTCGAAGCTACTCCCGCATTCCCATCTGCCGCAACGTCTCCTCCACAACTTGCACGTGCAGCGCGATTCGGCGCTCCAGCGACTGCTGCTGGCCCATCTCCACCAGAATGGCGGCGACGTTCGGGAAGAGCAGCCCCAGGCCCAGACTGGAGCGGCTCCCGGCGGTCGCTACACCACCTCCTTGAGGCGCAGGCGTGCTCGCCTGGCCGGGCGCCGCGCCCGCGCCGGGCGGACTCACGGCGGAACGCGGCGGGAACTCGCGGTAGAACAGCTCCTCCCACGGGGCGCGGGTGCGCCGGTTCACGGCTTCGACGACGGCCAAGGCGATCTCCGGCCCGGCGGCGTTGGGGTAGGCACCGACTGTCTGGCCTAAGAAGGCGGTGCTGCTGACCGTGCGGCCGCTGTAGAAGCCCCACGACTCATGAAGGTCGAGCACCACATCCGCGCGGAACTCCCGCACGAGGCCGACGATCTCGTGGGCCATGCGCGCCATCGGCAGCCCGTTGGC
>DATEUS010000282.1:0-13232 GCA_035282985.1 Candidatus Acidiferrales bacterium | reverse complement strand
TTCTCGGTCGGTAGGGCACGGCTTTCTCGTCCTGTTCACCCTGAGCTTGCCGAAGGGAGCGGAGTCGAAGGAAGCCGTTCTGAACGGGGCCAGAAAGACAAAGGGCTTTAGCCCCTGAAGCCAGATCGTTCTTCTCGGCGTCTTCTGCGCCTCTGCGGTAAGAGCGGTTGCGCGCAACAGGGGCTGCTGCGGTCCGGAAGAGGTGCTTCGCACCCGCCACTCCCGGCGCACCTTGTGGGTCGCGGTTCTTGCCCCGAGCGCCGTCGAAGAATCAACTGCCACGCCCGTTGTTGTCATGGGAGGGCACGGCTTCAGCCGTGCCGAACCAGGCGAGAAAGAATAGGGGCTTTAGCCCCTGGGGGCTAATCGCCTCGTCTGCCTTGCTACTCGCCCGCGCAGCAACTGCCTGGCGGGATGGGGTTGCCGTGCGGGCAAGTGCGCGGATGGCCAAGAAAGGCGCAGATCTTGTCGGTCACTGTCGGGCTGAGGATGTGCTCAAACTTGCAGGCGGTGGACTCGGCTTCGGCATCGGCCAGCGTGAAGGTGTCGCGGAAGAGCCGCTCCGCCAGCCGGTAGCGGCGGATAAGGTTGGTGGCGCGCTGCTCGCCCGCCGGCGTCAGGTTCACTTCGCCGTTGTTCACCACCACCAGGCCCCCGCCTGCCAGCCGCTCCAGCGTTCCGCTGACGTCCAGCACCGCCAGCCGGCGCAGCTTGGCCAGCTCCGGCGATTGATTGCCCTCGCGCAGCATCCACACCTGCTGCAATAGGTGGTCCTGAAGCTCGTCGCGCTCTTCGCGCTGCACGCTGATGTTGACCAGGCGTCCGTGCTGGAGTTCGAGCCGCCGGTCGGCCAGGTGGCCGATGGCGGGGTCGTGGGTGACGATCACCAGCGTGTGCCCTTCGCGGTGCAGCTCATGGAAGAGCTGCATCACCACCGCTTCGTTCTGCTCGTCCAAGTTGCCGGTCGGCTCATCGGCCAAGATGAGCCGGGGCTGGTTGATCAGCGCCCGGGCGATGGCCACGCGCTGCTGCTCGCCGGCGGAGAGCTGTCCGGGCAGATGCGTCATTCGATGCCCCAGCCCCACGCGCTCGAGCGCCCGCCGCGCCTGCTCTTCGTCGGTCATGCTGTGGAAATACTGCGCCAGCATCAGGTTTTCCAGCGCCGTCAGGTAGGGCACCAGGTGGAACTGCTGAAAGACGAAGCCGATCTTTTCGGCGCGGAAGCGCGTGCGCCCGGCGGCGTCGAGTTCGCCCAGGTCGGTCCCTTCGAACACCACCCGCCCGGCGCTGGCGGCATCGAGCGCTCCCAGCAGGTTGATGAGCGTGGTCTTGCCCGATCCCGACGGCCCCATCACCGATATCCACTCGCCCTCCGCCAGCGAGAAGCTGACGTCTTCCAGCGCGGTGACCTGGCCGTCGTAGACCTTGGTCAGATGTTCGACTTCCACCAGCGGGGCCAAGATTATTCTCCTCTCAGGATCACGGCCGGCTGCGTCCGCCGCACCAGCCGCAGTGGCAGCAAGGTTCCCAGCAGCGCCACCGCCACCGTTACTACGGTCACCAGCGGCAGCGTGGCCCAGCGCATCGTGATGCTGGCGGCGAAGAGCGTCGCGCCCAGCCAGCGCGCCAGCGCCACTCCGGCGAAGAAGCCGATCCCGCTCGCCACCACCGCCAGCACCGCGGCCTCGCCCAGAAATAGCCCGGCCAAGCGTGCCTCGGTCGCCCCCAGCGCTTTCAGAGTGCCCACCGTGCGGCGGCGCTCAAAGGCCAGTGCGGTCATGGTCGAAAGCACGCAGAGAGCGGTGACCACCAGCACTACCAACGTCGTCCCCAGCAACGCCCAGCGAATCCGTTGCACCACGTGAAACTCCGCCTCGGTGACCTGCCGCAGCGGATTCACCGCCGCGGCGGGGAAGCGCGCCGCCAAGTCTGACACGGTTTTTTCGACAGCGGTTGCTTCGCCCGCAGCCCGGGCCAGAATGACGTTGAGCTTTCCCGGCGAGCCCGCCAGCGCCTGCACTTGGCTGAGGTCGGCCAGAATCTGGTTGTCCTCGGCGGCCCCAGTGGCAAGGACGCCGGCGAGGCGGAAGGTCTGCTCGTTGTCGCGGTAGCGGACCCGCAGCGCGTCGCCCGGCTTCAGCTCAAAGCGCTGCGCCACTCCCACGCCCACCCACACCGGTGCCGGTTGAACGTCGCTGAGCGGTGGAGCCGGCGGGCCTGCCCGCCAGCGAGTTGAGGCAGGCGGGCTGCCCGCCTTGAGCTCAAAGCCTCCCAGCCGCGCGAACTGATCAAGCCAGGTGCCCGCTAGGACCACGCTTTCACCTTTGGCCTCGACCACGGCGTAGAGATAGGGAGCCAGCGCGGTCAGCCTGTCGGGCACGAATTCTGCTCGCAGTTGCTCGGCCAGGCCGGCTTCAAGGAGTTGGACCTCGGCCGGGGCAGTGGCGCGCGGCGAGATCATCAAGTTCGGCCCGTAGCGGCTGAACTCGGAGCGAATCTTGCGCTGGGCATCGAGGTGCAGATTGAACAGGGCGGCGGTCAGCGTCGCCGCCACCGTCAGCGCGCTCAGAGCCACCAGCGCCCGACTCTTGCGCTGCCAGAGACCGCGACGGAGAAGTCGAGTGAACACCTCAGTTCTCCCTCAACACCAGCGCGGGGTCGGTCTGTTGCAGCGTGCGCAGAGGCAACAGCGTCCCCACAACCGCCGCTGCCGTGGCCAGCCCCAGCATCAGCGGCAGCAGCACTGGTTTCGAGGCCACACTGGCGCCGAACACGCTGCGTGCGATCAACTGCGCTCCCGCCAGCCCGCCCACATAGCCCAGTGCGCCGCCAAGCAAACCCAACAGGATGGCCTCGGCCAGAAACAGCGCGCCCAGGCTGAAGTTGTCGGCCCCCAGCGACTTCATCAAGGCGATTTCCTGCCGCCGCTCGAGAATGGTTGTGGTCATCGTGCTCAGCACTACCAGCACCGCCGCCACCAACGCCGCTAGGCTCACCACCGCCAGCAGCCGCTGCACCCGGCCCAGGATGGCGGTCTCTGCCTGCGCCACCCGCTGCACCGACGCCGCCTGGCTGCCGGGAAGCACCTCCTGAATCTGATGGGCAATCGAGCTGACGTAAGGCGTGCAGTACCAGCGGTCGAACTCTGCCGGCGTCATCGAGGCGGGGTCGCGCCGCGCGAACTCATCCTCAGGGCTGACTAGCGCGCTCACTTCCAACCGACGAAAAACCTTCTCCCGCCCGGACGCCTGTTGCAGCCAGGCTAGCGGGACAAAGATCTGCCGGTCTTCGTCCCCGCCGGTGCGCACGCGGCCGCGAACACGCAAACGCACAGGCGGGCCGGCGGCCAGTTGAACAGGGATTTCGTCGCCGATGCGCCACCCGAAGCGCTCGGCCACGACACTGCCTACCAGCGCCTCCGGTTCGCTGCCGTCTGTGGGCCAGGCGCCCTCGATCTCCCAGCCCGCGCGCAGCTCTTTGAGCCCGGTGACGAAAGTGGTGCCGTCCTCGATGAGCAGCGACTTCTCGAACCACGCGCCGACCAGGGCAACCCCCTCGCTGTCCGGCAGCGCCCCCCCCTGATAGAGAAAGGGCGCAAAGGCCAGGATGTGGTGTCGCCAGAAGATGGTCTTGAGTTTGGGAAGGTCCTCTTCGCGCAGGAAGCTGCCTTCACTGAGCGGACGCAGATCCACCCCGCCGATTTCCAGCGGCAGCGTATCGGCCTGGGCGCGCACGAGGATGTTGGCGCCGAAGGAACGCAGCTCGCGGGCCACCTTGTCGCCAATATCGAGCGCCACGCTGAGCGTGGCCATCGTAACCGCGGTGCCCAGGGCCAGCGCCGCCACCGTCAGCAGCTTGCGCCGGCGGCGCCGCAGGAAGGAGTCGCACAAGATGCGGAGAAACATCGGGCGTTCCTAGTGGTGGCGGAAAAAGATCTTGCCTTCGGTCAACTGGCTGACCGGAATGACCAGCTCGTTGCCCTCCAGGCGCGATTCGATCGGCACCGGGTTGCAGCCGCCCGGCAGCCCGATGGAGGGGATGTAAATGACGGCGGCGCAGTTCTTGCAGATGACGTTCCCCCCTTCCTGGTAGTAGCCTTGCGGCCCGCAGATCTGGCAGGCGTCGAGCGCCGTGGCCAGCCGGCCGTCGGGGCGGCGGATGACGACGAAGCGCACGGTGGTGTTCTCGTCGGTGAAGCTGAAGCGGTGCAGGTTGCCGTCGTTCACCTGCGCCACCGGGAGCCGCACTTCGGCGCGGGCGGCCTCGACCGGGGTGGCGGGCGAGAGCGCGCCGGCGGCGCGGGCATAGACATGTTCAGCGGCCAGGGCGATCACCACCACGAAAGCAGTGACGGCTGTGGCTGTCATCCAGCGGCGCTCGCGTTGCTGCTGCCAGCGGCGCCGGCGCCGCTCGGCTTCGTTGAGCTTCCTCTCGGGTTGGAGAGCGTGCCGGCGGCGCAGCAGTTCGCGGGCCACCAGCCAGGCGGCCGTGCCCAGCAGTACGGCGAAGAAAAAGACGTCGTTGCGCACGATCGGCCCCAGCATCCGCATCATCCACGGGCCGCTGGGAATCACCAGCGCCTCAGAGAGCTCGTGGATGCCGGTCAGGGTCAACTGCACGGCGATGACGACGAGCATGATGCTGGTGGCGTCGAAGAAGCGGTCCAGCCGGATGGGCAGCGTCCCCTTGAAGAAGAACAGACCGAAGGCGCAGGCGGTGGCCAGACCCAGCAGCGTGCCGAAGACCACCAGGATGCCTTCGCTGTTCAGAGAGACCGCCCCGAGGAAAATCACGGTCTCGATGCCTTCCCGCAGCACCATGGAGAAGATGAACAGGAACAGGCCCAGCGCCGCCAGGCGCTCGCGCCCGGCTAGGCGGCCGACCTGGCTTTCGATTTCGCCGCGCAGCGACCGCGCCACCCGTCGCATCCACACAATCATTCCCACCAGCAGCAGCGCCGCCAGCAGCATCAGGAAGCCCTCGACGCTTTCCTGGGTCCAGGCGAAGCGCTCCAGCAGGGCGGCGGCCCCCAGGCTGGCCAGCAGGGCAGCGGCGACGGCATACCAGACGGGGCGCTCGAGGTCGGCACGCTGGATTTTGCGCAGGTAGGCCAGGCAGAGCCCGACGATGAGGGCGGCCTCCACCCCTTCACGCAGGCTGACGAGAAACGCCGAAAGCACTCGGTCTCCCCCGGGAGAGCAGTTGCAACTTAGTTGCAACTAGGGCACCAGTCTACGGTACCTTGGCTCTTCTGTCAAGGGCAAACGCCCCCTCAGAAAGACGCCCCGAAAGCCCACAGAAGTAATGTGCCCTGAACAGGAATGCTATCTGGTAGCATCTAAGTATTCTAGCCACTCAGGGCAATGGGTGCGAACAACCAGCCGCGCATCGTGGCGGTGGCCACGGCCAACCCGCCTCAGCGTTTTACCCAAGAAGAAGTGCTGCGTCTGGCCGGCTACACTCGCCCGGTCGCGCGCGACATCTTTCTTAACAGCGACATCGACTACCGTCACTTCTATATCGACCCCGCCATCGCCCGGCCCGGCGAAGACCTCGACACGCTGCATCGGCGCTATCGCGAAGGCGCGGTGCTGATTGCCCGCCAGGCGGCGGAGCGCTGCCTGGCCCGGGCGGGCCTGGTGCCGGCCGACGTCGACTGCATCCTGGTCTGCTCCTGCACCGGCTACCTCTGTCCCGACCTCTCCACCATCCTGGTCAAAGAGATGGGCTTGCCGGCGCATGTGCAGCGGGGAGCACTGCTGGGGCACGGCTGCGCCGGGGCGATGCCCACTCTGCAGCGCGCCTACGATCACGCCCGTGCTTATCCCGAGCACCGCGTGTTGCTGGTGGCGGTGGAGATCTGCTCGGCCGCCTACTACATTGACGATACCTTGGAGACGCTGGTGGGCAACGCCATCTGCGCTGACGGCGCCGCCGCCTGCATTGTCACCTGTCGGGCCGACAACGGCGCTGCCGCTGGCCCTTGCATCAACGGTTTTGCCTCGGTGCTCGAGACCCAGTGCCAGAGCTCGGTGGGCTTCGAGCAGCGCCAGGGCTATCTGCGCATCATCCTGGCGCCCACGATTCGCGACCTGGCCCCGCCCATCATCGATAAAGTTCTCAATGCCTTGCTTCTCCCGCGCCACCTGCAACGCAGCGACATCCGCTGGTGGCTGATGCATCCCGGCGGGCGCAAGGTGATCGACCGCGTGCAGGCTGCCTTGGGCCTCACTGACGAGGACGTGGCCATCTCTCGCCGAATCCTGCGCAACTACGGCAACATGTCCTCACCCACAGTTTTGTTTGTTTTGAACGAAGCAATGCAAAACGGGACCGCCCGGCCGGGCGACTTGGGCGTGCTGTTGGCATTGGGCCCGGGATTTGCCGCCGAGGCGGCCCTGCTGGAGTGGTGACGATGATGAAACAGGCACTGATTCTTTCTTTCTTCCTGGTCGGGAGCCTGCTGGTGGCGCAGGAGCCGCCGGCGCCGGAGCCGCCGGCCGAGAAGCCGGCCGTGCACGAAATCCTAATGACGGCCAAGAAGTATGAGTTCAACCCCAATGAGATTCATGTCAAGCAAGGCGAGCGCGTGCGGCTCATCATCCGGGCGCTCGACCGCACCCACGGCCTCGAAATCGAGGAGTTCGGCGTCAAGCGCGTGATCGAAGAAGGCGGACAGACGATGGTGGAGTTCGTGGCCGACAAGGCCGGGACCTTTCAGTTCAAATGCGCCAAATGGTGCGGCTTCGGGCACGGGCGGATGCGCGGCACCCTCATCGTCGAGCCGGCCGAAAAGGAGCCTGCCGCCAAGGACTAGCGTGGTGCGTCGGTCTGCGCCCGCGCGATGGTAGGCAGCGGGAGTTGGTCGAGGGCTTCCCGCCGGGCCAGCCGCTCCAGCCAGGGTCCGAGCGCCCACAGCAGCCCGCCGACGTCAATGCCGTGGTAATCGGGCGGGTAGCCCCGCAGTTTCTCCACCCCGGCACGCATCAAGGATTGTGTCCCGTAGAGGTTTCCGTTCTGGAAGTGATGAAAGGCGGCGGCCACCTGGATGAGCCCTTGGTAGAAGGGCTTTTCCTCCAGCGGTTCCTCGAGCCAGATTTCCTCCAGCACCTCGTGGCAGGTGAAGAACTGGCGGCGGTTGAAGCAGTCAATGCCGCGCCAGAAGGCTTCGCGCTTGCGCTCTGCGTCCATCGCCAATGCCGATGGCCTAGACTATACATCGCCGATGGCGCCGGCGAGTGCAACCGCCCGTAACGGAAGCGTGCACAACACTAAGCAAATCGGGGTCATGGCTGACCCGAACTTCTCCGCTGAGTAGCTCCCCGCCGCGGAGCGCGTTGACTTGCCGGGTGGTCTCGCCTAAGATAGGCCGCCCGCGGGCGATTCCACTTGATCGGCCAAACCATTTCGCACTATCGCGTCCAGGACAAGCTGGGCGGGGGCGGTATGGGCGTGGTCTACGCCGCCGAGGACACTCGCCTAGGTCGGCGGGTGGCGCTGAAGTTCCTGCCGGAGGAGATGGTCCCGGAGCGGCAGGCGCTCGACCGCTTTCTCCGCGAGGCACGCACGGCCTCGGCGCTGAATCATCCGCACATCTGTACGATTCACGACATCGGCGAGCACGAGGGGCGGCCCTTCATTGTGATGGAATTGCTGGAAGGGCAGACACTCAAGCACCGAATCGAAGGCAAGCCTGTCCCGACCGAGCAATTGCTGGAGTGGGCGCTACAAATGGCGGATGCGCTGGAGGCGGCGCACGGCAAGGGCGTCATCCACCGGGATATCAAGCCGGCCAATGTGTTCATCACCGCGCGGGGGCAGGCGAAGATCCTGGACTTCGGGCTGGCCAAGCTGGCGCAGCCCCAGCGCGACGTCGCTCTGACCAGTGAGCAGACCTTGACCAGTCCCGGGGGGACGGTGGGGACGATGGCCTACATGTCGCCGGAGCAGGCGCGAGGCGAGGAGGTCGATCCGCGCACCGATATCTTCTCGCTGGGGGTGGTGCTGTACGAGATGGCCACCGGGCGGCAGGCGTTCGGGGGCAGCTCCACCGCGGTGATCTTCGAAGCCATCCTGAACCGGGCCCCGGCGGGGCTGCGCTCGCTGAATTCGGAGGCACCGGCCGAGTTGGAGCGCATCATCGCCAAGGCGCTGGAGAAGGAGCGCGACTTCCGCTACCAGGGCGCGGCCGAGCTGCGGGCGGACCTCAAGCGACTGAAGCAGGAGCTGGACTCAGGGCGGACCACCACCGCCAGCGCGCCGGCCCCGACGGAAAAGTCGCTGGCGGTGCTCTACTTCGAGAACCTGGGCGGCTCGAAGGAGGATGAGTACTTCCGGGACGGAATCAGCGAAGACATCATTACCGAGTTGTCGAACATCACCGGCCTGTGGGTTCTTACCCGATCGGCGGTGCTGGCCTTCCGTGACAAGTCGGTGTCGGCCTCCGAAGTCGGGCAGCAGCTCAAGGCCGCCTACGTATTGGAAGGCAGCCTGCGGCGCGCGGGTGAACGCCTGCGGATTACCGCCCGCCTGGTGGAGACCAAAACAGCCCGTTCGGTCTGGGCGGGCCGGTATGACAGCCAGTTGGCCGACGTCTTTGCCATTCAGGACGAGATCGCCCAGAACATCGCCCGTGCGCTGCAACTGATCTTGACCGAGCAGGAGAAGCGGGCCATCGGAAAGGTGCCGACCTCCAATATCCAGGCCTATGAGTTGTACCTGCGCGGACGGCGGTTCTTTCACCAGTTTAGCCGCAAGGGATTCGAATACGCCCGGCAGATGTTTGCCCGCGCCATTGAAACGGATCCGAACTATGCCCGGGCGCACGCGGGATTGGCTGATTGTTGCTCGTCCCTCTATATCAACTGGGAGGCGACCCAAGCCAATCTGGAGGAGGCGGATCGGGAAAGCCTGAAGGCCCTGGAGCTGGATCCGGAGTCGGCAGAGGCGCACGCCTCCCGGGGGCTGGCGGTTTCGCTGCGAAAAGCCTACGACGAGGCAGCGCGGGAATTCGAGACCGCCATCCGGCTGAACCCGAAGCTGTTCGAAGCCTACTACTTTTACGCGCGCACTCTCTTTGCGCAGGGCAAGCTGCCGGAGGCGGCTCGCCTGTTCGAGCAGGCTTGCCAGGTAGATCCCGAGGACTACCAGTCACCCGTCCTCCTGGCCATGGTCTACAAGGGCCTGGGCCGGAACGCCGAAGCCCACGCCGCTTACCAGCAGGGCCTGCGAATCGTTGAAAAACATCTTGAGCTGAATCCGGATGACGTTCGCGCTCTCTATTTGGGCGCCGGGGCTTTGTGCCAGTTGGGCCAGCGAGAGCGGAGTGCTCAGTGGGCGCGGCAAGCGTTGGCAACGGACCCGGACGATCCCGGTGTTCTCTACAACGTTGCCTGTGTGTATGCCCTTCTGGGACTGCCGGAGGACTCCGTTGACTGCCTGCAAAAATCAGTCGCGCAAGGATATGCGGACAAGGATTGGCTGCTGCAAGATGCGGACCTTGAGTCGGTGCGCAGCCATCCCCACTTCCAAGCCTTCCTGGAGAAGCTGTAAGGGCGTTTCTTCTCCGGGGGTGGGAGCAGCTTCGCTCGGCTAGAGAACAATGAGCTGCCCGTCGGCAGCCACTTCCAATTCCACTTCCTCCACCCGCTCCAGCATCTCCTCGCCCAGATGCGTGAGGAGCAGCCGTCGGCAGTCGAGCTGCTCGCGTTTCTGCTTCAGCGTTTGGTAGTCGAGGTGGTAGGGCGCCTTTTTCTCGAAGAACGTGCACTCGCAGAGGAAGAGGTCAGTGCCGCGGGCGGCGTCCACCAGCGAATCGGTCCACTCCGTGTCGCCTGAATAGGCAATGACCCTGCCGCCATACTCCACCCGGAGCGCATAGGCAGGCGCGCCGCTGGGGTGGAGCACGGTGAAGGGTGTGACGCTGGCGGGCCCGACATCTGTTGGCTTGCCGGGCTCCTCCAGCTCGAGGAATTCCAGCGCAAAGGGCCGCGCCCGGCGTGATGAGCCGGGGAAGAAAGCTTCCATCACCGCCTCCACCCGCTCCTGCACGCCCGGTGGGCCGGCGACCACCAGCGGGAGGGTGCGGTGGCCGAACTGGCCGTCGAGGACCAGGAAGGGCAGACCGCCGATGTGGTCGCCGTGAAGGTGAGTGAGGAGAATCCAGCCGATCGCGGAAGGGTCGACCCCGTTGCGCTTCATCGCAATGAGTGAAGAGGCGCCGCAATCAATGAGCAGGTTGCCCTCCGGCCCGCGCAGATGAAAGCAGGTCTGGAAGCGGCCGCCGCTACCGAAGGCGTCGCCCGAACCCAGAATGTGAAGCTCCACCGTGCCCATTCGCTCCTCCCTCCTGCCGGCCCGCAGGCGCCGAGCAGACCGATGGACTATGATGTCTCGCCATGGGGCGAAAGGCCAGTGCGTTCCTCGCCTTGCTGTCGATCTCTTTGCTCCTGAGCGCGTGCATTTTCCGGCGTCCGCAACGCTACAGCGATTTCATCACCCCGACGCCGCTGCCGCCTGACCAGTATCTGGTCATCGGGTTTCTGGGCGGGCGCCAGCCCTGGAACAACGCCAAGGAGGGGACGCGCCGGCTGGCGCTTGAGCTCATTCGCAACGCCTTCGACCGCAACCAGGACGGCCGACTGGATGAAGCCGAGCGGCAGCGGGTGCGGCTAATTCTCTACGGGCAGAGCTTTGGCGGCGCGGCGGTAGTGAAGCTTGCGCGCGAGCTGCACGCGCTTGACATCCCCGTGCTGCTGACCGTGCAAATCGACAGCGTCGGCCGCGAGGACGCCGAGATTCCCGCCAATGTGCAAGCAGCGGCCAACCTCTTTCAGCACGACGGGCGGTTGATTCGTGGTGAGGCCGAGATTCGAGCCGAAGACCTGCAGAAGACGAAAATCCTCGGCAACTTCCGCTTCAGCTACCAGGACAAGCAGGTCGATATGAGCGACGTGACCTGGCACAAGCGCATCTTCCGCGACGCCCACGCCAAGATGGACCGCGACACCGAGGTGTGGACCCAGGTCGAAGAGCTGATTGTGGCTGCGATCAAGGAGAAGGCCGAGCCCTCAACCGCCAAACCACTCCAACCCGACTAGAAGCGGTTGCATAAGCGCTCCCTAGTGAGCCCTCAGGGGCTAAAGTCCCGATTCTTCTGCGTATTTTCGGCACGGCTGAAGCCGTGCCCTGACAAAGCGAGCCAACGCCGGGGTTGTTCAGCACCTTGCTAAAGCCCGGTTTTTCTGGGCGCTTGGATGTCAGGGCTTCCCGCAAGCTGCGCGGGATCTCCGCTACACTGCGAGAAGCCCTGACCCACAAAGCGGAGTTATGCAACAGCTTCTAGTAGATGTTGTACTCGGTGAAGTGCAGGGCGTTGTCGGAGTGCAAGATGATGTTCTTGCCAGTCTGCTCCTCCAACTCGTGCACCAGGGCGTGGTCGCCGCTCTTGAGGGCCTTGACGATGTCGGGATGGGCGCGGATGGTGAGCTCCGGGGCGTCGATCTCCGCCGCCATCTTGCGCGTCTCCCACTGAATCTCGTAGCAGAGCGTCTCGGCCGACTTCACCATCCCCGTGCCCGTGCAGGTGGGGCAAGGCTGGCAGAGCACCCGCTCCAGCGACTGCCGGCTGCGCTTGCGGGTGATGGCCACCAGCCCGAATTCGTTGAACGACAGCAGCTTGGAGGGCGAGCGGTCGCTGCGCAGGGCATCTTCGAGCGCCCGCATCACCTTGTAGCGGTTCCGCGAGTCCTCCATATCGATGAAGTCGATGATGATGATGCCGCCCAGGTCGCGCAGGCGGATCTGGCGGACAATCTCCTGCACCGCTTCCAGGTTGGTCTTGACGATAGTGTCTTCCAGGCGGGTCGAGCCTTTGCCGACAAACTTGCCGGTGTTGACGTCGATGGCCACCAGCGCCTCGGTGTGGTTGATGACGATGTAGCCGCCCGACTTGAGCCAGACCTTGGGGCGGAGGGCGCGGTCAATCTCCTGCTGCACCCCCATCTCCTCGAAGATGGGCGCGGTCTTGGTGTAGAGCTTGACCCGGCGGGCCAGGTTAGGCTGGAAGCGGCCGACGAACTCCAGCACCTCAGCGTACTCCTCCTCGTTGTCGATCCAGACGCTTTCGTAGTCGTTGGTCAACTGGTCGCGCAGGATGCGTTCCACCAGGTTGAGGTCGCTGTGAAGCACGACCGGGGCGGGCGACTCCTCCGCCCGCACGCGGATGTCGTGCCAGAGCTTGACCAGGTAGTCGATGTCCTGCCGCAGGTCCTCTTCCGAGCAGCCGGTGGCGGCCGTTCGCACCACGAAGCCGCCGCTAATGCTGCCCTTTAGCTCCAGCAGCAGCCGACGCAAGCGGCTGCGCTCCTCGCTGGTGCCGATGCGACGCGAGATGCCGATGTGGTCGATGGTGGGCATGTAGACCAGGAAGCGGCCGGGCAGGGTGACGTGCGAGGTGATGCGCGCCCCCTTCTTGCCCATCTGCTCCTTGGCGATCTGGACGGTGATTTCCTGTCCGGCGCGCAGCAGCTCGGCAATGGGTGGCTGCCCGCGCGTCGGCCGGGCGTGCTGAGGCCGGCGTTCGCGGCGACCCTGGGGCTCGGGGCCGCGGCCCTGGGGCCCGGGGCCCCGGCGGCCACGCCCGCGGCGAAAACGTCCGCCACGACGCCGACCGCGCCCGCCACGTTGCTGCCACTCCACACCGCCTGCGGTGCGCTCCTGGACGGAAGGTGGCAGGCCCACTTGGTCTTCGTATTGGCGCACGCGCTGAATCTCGGCCAGCGTCACCGCATCCGGATAAACCTCGGCGGCTGGCGGGACCACCGGGCTTTCCCCTGCCGTAACTCCTTCCGGTGCCGCCGGCGCCGCCGGAGGCGCCTCCGGCTCTTTCGCAGTAGGGGCCGGCTCTGCCGCCACACGCCTTTTTTCCAGCACCGGTTCCGGTTCCGCCGCCGCGAGCTCTTCCGCAGTCGGGGCTTCAATAGGTGGGGCCGTCAGAGCGACCTCTGCTTTGGGTGCCGCTTCGGCCGGCCGCACTGCGGCTGGAGTTTCCGGAGCGAGGGGTTCGGTGGGAGAAGCTTCCGGAGCTTGGGCTGGCGGCGCGATGCGGCTGCGATACTTGGCCAGTGATTCGCCCGGGAGGATGACAGGCTCGCTGGGTGCGGTCCCGGCGAACTCCTGCCGCGGCGGCAGGGGCCGTTCCGGGCGACGGTCGCGGCCATCGTGTCGGCCTC
>DATEUS010000281.1:0-4103 GCA_035282985.1 Candidatus Acidiferrales bacterium | reverse complement strand
GACCAAAGTCGGGCCGACGTCGCTTCGAAAAGCCCGGTGTTTTTGGTGGCGTTCTCGGCAACGGCTTCCTTCGACTTCGCTCAGGACAAGGAAGCCGTGCCCTTCCAGGTGCGCCGAATCGCGCGGTTTTGAAATAGGTTCTAGCGACCGGGCGGCGCTGAGCGCTAGCGGACAATCCCCTCTAGGGGGCTGGAGGCGGAAGCGTAGAGTTTTCTGGGGATGCGCCCGGCCAGGTAGGCTTTCCGGCCGGACTCCACCGCCGCCTTCATCGCTTGGGCCATCAGCACCGCATCCTGCGCCTGGGCAATCGCCGTGTTCATCAGCACGCCGTCAGCGCCCAACTCCATGGCAATGGTAGCGTCGGAGGCCGTGCCCACCCCGGCATCCACGATCAGCGGCACTTCCGTGATCATCTCCCGCAGGATGCGGATGTTGGCCTGGTTCTGGATGCCCATGCCCGAGCCGATGGGCGCTCCCAGCGGCATCACCGCCGCCGCGCCAGCATCAAGCAGCTTGCGCGCCGCCACCAGATCGTCGTTCGTGTAGGGCAGAACCACGAAGCCCTCTTTCACCAACACCTTGGTGGCTTCGATCAGTTGGGTCACATCGGGGAAAAGGGTTTTTTCATCGCCGATGACTTCCAGCTTGACCCAGTGCGAGAGCCCGACCTCCCGTCCCAGCCGCGCCGTGCGGATGGCCTCCTCCGCCGTGTAGCAGCCGGCGGTGTTGGGCAGGATGAAGAACTTCTCTCGGTCAATCGCGCCGAGCAGCGATTCTTTGCTGCGGTCGTGGAGGTCGACGCGCCGCACCGCCACCGTCACCACCTCCGCGCCCGAGGCCTCGTGCGCGCGCACCATCTCGGGTACGGAGCGGTACTTGCCCGTCCCCACAATCAGCCGGGAGCGGAAGGTTCGCCCGGCAATCGTCAATTCGTCGCTGGCTGTCACGGTCGGGGTCGTCACCATCGCTGTTCGTCTCCTCAATCCATTCTAGGGGGAGAAGAAAAGGAACGCAACTCAGGGGGTGGGGGTGGCCTCTTCCTCGTAGAGGCGATCGATGAGGTCGCGATAGTGCTCTTCGATCTTCCGCCGACGCACCTTCTGCGTGTAGGTGAGATGTCCACCGTCGAAGGTGAAATCCTCTTCCAACAAGGCGAACCGCTTCAAGCGCTCGTACTGAGCCAGGTGCTCGTTGACGCTGTCCACCTCGGCTTGCACGGCCGCCCGCACCGCCGGGCTAGCCAAGAGCTCAGCCGGCGAGTCGTAGGCAAGGCCCCGCTCGGCGGCAAGCCGCTCCAGGTTGCCCAAGTTGGGCACCAGCAAGGCGACCACGTACTTCCGCCGGTCGCCCAGCACCACTGCGTTCTGGATGTAGGGACTCTGCTTCAGTTGGTTCTCGATCGGCTGCGGGGCCACGTACTTTCCTCCCGCCGTCTTGATCAGGTCCTTCTTGCGGTCGGTGACGGTCAGGAATCCCTCCTTATCCAGGAATCCAACGTCCCCGGTGTAGAACCAGCCATCCCGCAGCACTTCCCGGGTTTCCGCTTCCATCCGGTAATAGCCCTTCATCACGTGGGGCCCGCGGGTGAGAATCTCGCCGTCAGGAGCGATCTGCACCTCCACGCCGGGAATTGGCCGCCCCACCGTGCCCAGCTTGGTTTTCCCGGGCAGGTTGACGGCAATGACCGGCGAAGTCTCCGTCAGGCCGTAGCCTTCGTAGATGGTCAACCCCAGGGCGTGGAAAAACTCGTTCAGTTCGCGGGCCAGTGGCGCCGCCCCGGAAATGAAGCATTGCATTCGACCGCCGAGCCCCAACCGGATGGAACGATAGACAAGCCAGTCCGCCAACCGGTAGCGCATGGAGAGCCACCCGGGCAAGGGCTTGCCCGCCAGACGATAGGGCAACGCCTCCCGGCCCGCTGCCAACGCCCAATGGAAGAGCTTCTGTTTGGGTCCCGGGGCCGCTCGCACGCGCGCCATCACGCGCTCGTAAAATTTCTCGAAGAAGCGCGGCACCACCGCCATGATGGTGGGCCGCACCTCGCGCATATTCTCCACCACGTTGTCGAAGCTCTCGGCGTAGGCAATCGAGCTCCCCTCCGCCAGAAAGCCGTAGGCCACCTTCCGCTCGTAGATGTGGCAGAGGGGAAGCAGACTCATCGCCACGTGCGCCGGGCCGTCGCCGAACAGCCCTAAGGTGGAAAGGACATTGGAGGCGAAATTCCGCTGCGTCAGCAGAGCTCCCTTGGGCGTTCCCGTGGTACCGGAGGTGTAGATGAGGCTGGCGACATCGTCGGGTGCGTGCGACCGCGCCAGACGCTCAAACGCCGCCACTTCATCCTCGGTGGCATCCTCGCGCGCCAACGACTCCCACGCCAGCACCCGTCGGCCCGGCTCAGCCGCGTCCGCGCTCACCGGCGCAAAGGGAATCACCGTCTCCAGTTGTGGCAACTCGCTCCAGATCGCCTGCACCTTCTCGAACTGCTCCCGGCCGGAGGCAAAACAAAGACGAGCCTCGGAATGAGCAAGAGTGTAGTGCAACCGCTCCACCGCCTCCGCCGGGTACACCGGCACATTGATGGCACCCACCCCCAGAATAGCCAGGTCGGCGATATGCCACTCGGGGCGGTTCTCACTGAACACTGCCACCTGGTCGCCCTTGTGGATGCCAAGCTCATTCAAACTCGCAGCTAAGGAGGCGATTCGGTGGAGAAACGTGCGGGAGGAAATCTTCTGCCACTGTCCGCCCTGCTTGTGCCAGAGCAGGTCGGGCCTGTCGTGCTTGCGCAGGCTGTCCAGCACCAGGTTGTTGATGGTGGTGTCGTACATGGCTGCGGCCAATCTAGCGCAAGTTCAGTGCACTTTCCACTCCCGCTCTACCAAACCACTGTGGGCTGCGCTAAGATGCCCGCAGGAGGCGTATATGAGCAACTCGACGGCCACCAACACCACCTACAAACCCGTCAAGGCACCGCGGGGGACGGAGATCTCCTGCCAGGGCTGGCACCAGGAGGCCGCCCTGCGCATGCTGATGAACAATCTTGACCCCGAGGTGGCCGAGCGCCCGGAAGAGTTGATCGTCTACGGCGGCACCGGAAAAGCCGCGCGCAACTGGGCCTGCTTCGAAGCGATCGTCCGCTCCCTGCGCAGCCTCGCCAACGACGAAACCCTCCTGGTGCAATCGGGCAAGCCGGTGGGGATTTTCAAGACCCATCCCTGGGCGCCGCGGGTCCTGATTGCCAACGCCAACCTGGTCGGCCATTGGTCGAACTGGGAGCACTTCCGCGAACTGGAGCGCGCCGGCCTGATGATGTACGGCCAGATGACCGCCGGCAGTTGGATTTATATCGGCACCCAGGGAATTCTGCAGGGTACCTTCGAGACCTTGGCCGCCGCCGCCGAACGCCACTTTGGCGGCGACCTGACCGGCCGGCTGGTGGCTTCTGGCGGGCTCGGAGGTATGGGCGGCGCCCAGCCACTGGCCGCCACCATGAACGGCGCCTGCTTCCTCGGCGTCGAGGTTGACCCCGAGCGCATCAAGCGCCGGGTCAAGACCGGCTACTGCGACATCATGGTCAACGACCTCGACGAAGCCTTGCGGATTCTGAAAGAGTCGCTGCGCAAGAAAGAGGCGGTTTCAGTCGGGCTGGTGGGCAACTGCGCCGAGGTCATCCCGGCGCTGGCCGAGCGCGGCGTCGTCCCCGACCTTCTCACCGATCAGACCAGCGCCCACGACCCGCTGAACGGCTACATCCCCGCCGGGCTGAGCGTGGCCGAGGCGGCCGAGCTGCGCCGCCGCGACCCCGAATGCTACCTCGAGCGCTCCTACGACTCCATCGCCCGCCACGTCGAGGGTACGCTGCGCTTGCAGCGGCTGGGCGCGGTTACCTTCGACTACGGCAACAACATCCGCACCATGGCCTACCAGCACGGCGTCACCGAAGCCTACGCCTTTCCCGGTTTTGTCCAGGCCTACGTCCGGCCGCTCTTCTGCCAGGGCCGCGGTCCCTTCCGCTGGGTGGCGCTGTCGGGCGAGCCGGCTGACATCCACCGCACCGACAAGCTGGTGCTGGAGCTTTTCCCGGAGGACCGGGTGCTGGGGCG
>DATEUS010000280.1:0-3489 GCA_035282985.1 Candidatus Acidiferrales bacterium | reverse complement strand
GGCGTGGTCGCCCTCGCCGCCGGACTGGCCTCTGTGCTGGCCATTCGCGCGCTCCTGCTCCTGGTCATCGCCGCCCGCCGCTGCCGTATTCGCTCGGCACGGCTATTTTCCGAAGCAACCCAAGGCCTGCTATTGCCGGTGGCGGTTTGTGCCGTGACGGCTGCAGGCCTCGTGCACTTTGTCCGTCTGCCTGGTTGGCCCGGTGTGGTGGGGACGGCGGCAGCCGCCGGTCTGGCCTACGTTGTCGTGCTCTATTTTCACGGAGCTCGAGAGGAGGAAAGAGTTCTTGTCCGCCAATTGCTGTTTTTGCCCGCTGCGCTGGCTAGCTTTCTCTGGGTCGCCCTCCGGCGCTCGAGCCGCCAGACCGACTCCTCCCGGGATTGACTTTGCCCTTCGGCTGGGCTAAGTATCTGCGGGGACTCTCAACAGGGACGTTCCGAAAGATCCCGTGCACTTGAAACAACACCTGAAGCGAATTCCGGGGCTAGTGCCTGCTTACCGGCACGCCTGGTTTCTGGCCCAAATTGTCCGCGACTCCTTCACGAACCCGAAGCAGGTAATTGATGGCGCTTTGGCACGGGGGGAGTGGGACTACAGCGTCCCCGAGCACCAGCACCGTTATGGCCAGGTTCTGGAAGGCGTGAGCAAATTGCGTGGCAGCGGTGATTGGGGGGATGTGCTGGAAATCGGCTGCGCGGAGGGCATCTTCACGGAGGAACTGGCGCTCCGCGCCCGCACTGTGACCGTGGGCGACATCTCTGCCGTGGCCTACGCCCGGGCTGCCAAGCGCTGCGCCCCCTATTCTCATGTGCGGTTTCTCGAGCTCGACATCCTCAAGGACGCCGTTCCCGGCCAGTACGACCTCGCGTTTGTCATGGGTGTGCTGGAAATGTATCACGGTGCCACACGGCTGGGGCGTGCCATCAAGAACCTGGCCCGGGCGCTCCGCCCCGGAGGCCTGCTGGTGCTGAATGACCCCTTCCTTCCCTTCGGCCTTGAGCGTAGCTGGTGGGCCCGCTTCCTGGCCGAGGGCGGTCGAAACCACGTGGCCTTTATTGAAGGCCGTGAAGGCTTGCACCTGGTGTATTACCAGGAAATCGATCAGCCCCGGGGTTGGCCCGGTTACATGGTGGCCCTGTTTGAGAAGAGTGCCGACCAAAGACAGTAGCGCGGCTTCAAGCCAAAGGGGCACAACCCCGTCTCGGTCTGGCGCGGGAGATTGAAACAAGAGTGAGACTGTCCGTCATCGTACCCACCTACAATCGCCGTGCGCTTCTGCAGCAAACTCTCTCCACCATCTTCAAGCAGGACCTGCCCGCAAGTGAATACGAAGTCATCGTGGTGGTGGACGGCTCCACCGATGGCACCGCCGCGTTACTCCGCGAACTCAAGCCCCCCTGTCCACTTCAGATTCTCGAGCAAGCGAACCGCGGGCCCGCTGCCGCCCGCAACGCGGGTGCTCAGTTGGCCCAGGCACCTCTACTGCTCTTTCTCGACGACGACATCCTATGCGAGCCCTACCTTTTCAGAGAGCACCTAGCAGCGCATGCTGGCGAGAACCGCTCAGTCATATTTGGCCCGGTGCTGGTTGCGCCGCAGAGTCCCCCCTCGGTGGCTACCGACTGGACTCGTGAGTATACGAACGACTATACGTCGCGCCTGGCCCGGGAGAAAGAACCGCGATTCCCCGACGATGCTATTGTGGACGCCAATAGCTCTCTCCCTCGTTCAATATTCCTCGCCAGCGGCGGCTTCGACGAGACCCTCTATCGCACACGCGAGACCACCGAACTGGGTCTGCGCCTTTGGAAGAGCGGGATACGCTTCCGTTACAGGCCAGCGGCGGTTGTGCACCACCTGTTCGTCAAAACCGCGGAAGAGCTGGTGCAAGGCGACGCCAAGTGGTACGGAAAGAACGAGGTGCTTCTGTGTCGGAAGCATCCCGACTATCGGTCTCACTCCGCGCTGGCCCGTTTGGTGGAAGGCGCCGGTTGGAAAAGGTGGGCACGGGAGTTGACGGCACGGCTACCCCTTTCCCCCGATCTCTACCTACGGCCACCGTCCTGGGTATTGGAAAGGCTCCGGTGGATTCCTCAAACGCGCCGCTGGCGAACACGATGGCTCCAGGTGCGCCAAGCGGCGACGGTGTTTCACAGTGCCGTGCGGCAAGCAGAGTCCTGGCGTGCGCTCCGCAGCCAATTCGGAGTGAGGCTACCGGTCCTGCTCTATCACCACGTGGGTCCCCCTCGAGCACAGACTCTTCCGTTTCTTACCGTTTCCCCGCGGAAATTCGCCCGGCAGGTGCGCTGGCTGAAACAACACGGCTACGTCGGAATTCGCCCCTCCGAGTGGCTGGCCTGGCGTCGAGAAGGACGACCTCTCCCGGACAAGCCGGTGCTGTTGACCTTTGATGATGCATACGCCGACATTGCTGAGCACGCCCTCCCCCTCCTCCACCAACATGGCTTTGGTGCCGCCGTTTTCGTGGTGACAGGGCAGGTGGGAGGAACGAACACGTGGGATGAAGCCCGTAGCTCAGGATCTCATCGCCTGATGACAGCGGGCCAGATCCGGGAATGGGCCGCCAAGGGGATCGATTTCGGTGCCCACAGCCGCACCCATCGGAATCTGGTCGCCTTGGCCGAGCCTGACCTGACGGAGGAGGTTCGTGGGTCCACAGAGGACTTGGCGCAGTTGCTGGGCACTGCTGTCGTCTCCTTTGCCTATCCTTACGGCGATCACAACGAAATCGTGCGCGAACAGGTGAAAACCGTGTTTGATCTGGCCTTCACTTGTGAGGAAGGCCTCAATGATATTCGAACTGATCCCTGCTGTCTCCGTCGGACCATGGTCCAAGCCGGCGATTCACTGCTGGACCTAGCCTTTCGGGTCCGCCTGGGATGGAGTCCGCTTGAGCGCGTCCGCGCCCGCTTGCGTCTACGTACACGTCTCAGGCACATTCTCCGGATCGTTCGCGCCGGAGAGACATGAGGCTCTACCGAGTCTTGCATGTTCTGGGCACGGCAGACCGTCTGGCCACCGCCCACGCCCGTGTCGTTATTCCCCTGGCGCGCGGACTCGACCCCGAGCGCTTCCGCTTGCACGCCTGGTTTCTGGGCGAGGACGGACCGCTGGCGGATGATTTCCGCAAAGCCGGGGTCCAGGTGAGAGTGGTTCCGTGGCGGGGCACTCGCGATTTGCCCGGGGCATGGCGATTCTGGCGTGGACTGCGCGCCGAAGACTTCGCCATTCTCCACCAGCACTACGGTGGGCGCTCGGTTCGTTGGCTGGCGCGTCGGGCCGGTCGGCCCCGCATCCTAGTTCATCTTCATGGCCGCGTGTCGGAGCGGGAGAGCTTTCAGCCCGCGCCGCAACGAGTTCCCGAGGCCGATTTGGTGATTGCCAATTCGCAGGCCGTGGCACAGTCGGTCGTCGGTACGCAAGCGCGCGTGGTCTACCCCGGCGTAGTTGTCCCTGACAGCCCCCAAG
>DATEUS010000279.1:0-4352 GCA_035282985.1 Candidatus Acidiferrales bacterium | reverse complement strand
CTTTTACATGCGGCTCTTTCTCAGCTTTGCCCTCAAGCATCCCATGATGCTGTCGCAGCTCCGCGTTCTCGAGCCGCTGGGGCTCGACTTCCACTCCGACGATCTTGACGACGCCTCGGTCGCCTTCGAGCTTGAGGAGGCCAAGTGGGGCGACCGCCAGCTCGAAATCCTGCGCAGCTATGACCGCGAGGCAATGACCGAGAACGAGAAGCTTTCCTACGACACCCTGGAATGGTTTCTCGCCGACCAGCAGGAGGAAAGCCGGCGCTTCATGTTCCACGACTATCCGCTCAACCAGGCGGCGGGCCTGCACCGCATGCTGCCGGACTTCATGATCAACGTCCACCAGATCAATAAGCGCCGTGATGCCGAGAACTACATCCAGCGAGTCTCCAAGTTCGGCGTCTTTTTCGACCAAGTGCTGGAAGGCCTCAAGCTGCGGGAGAAGCGCGGCATCCTGCCGCCACGCTTCGTCATCACCAAAGTGCTCCAGCAGATGCGCGATCTTGCCGGCAAGCCGGCGCGGGAGAGCGCCCTCTACACCCACTTTGAGACGGAGGTGAAAAGGCTGGATGACCTCGATGCCGCCGCTCGGCAGACACTGCTCGACCGGCTGGCGGCGGAGATCGAAAACAGCGTCTATCCCGCTTATAGCCGGCTGATTGACTACTACGCCTACTTGGAGTCGATTGCCACCACCGACGACGGCGCCTGGAAGCTCCCGGACGGCGAGGCCTTCTACGCCCACCAGTTGCGCAGCCACACCACCACCAACCTGACGGCCGAAGAGATTCACCAGATTGGTCTGCGCGAGGTCGAGCGTCTGCAGGAGGAGATGCGCAGCATCCTGCGCGCCGAAGGCTATCCCACCCAGGACGTGGGCGCGGTCATGCAACGCCTCAATAAGGAGCCGCGCTTCCTCTACCCCGACAGCGACGAAGGTCGCCAGCAGATCCTGGCGGACTACCAGGCCATCATTGACGACGTCAACCGCAAGCTGGACAAGGTCTTTGATGTGCGACCGGAGGCGAGCGTGCGGGTGGAACCGGTGCCGGCATTCCAGCAGGCCAACGCCCCCGGCGCTTATTATCAGCCGCCGCCGTTTGATCGCTCTAAGCCGGGGACTTTCTTCGTCAATCTCGGCAACGTAAGGGAGATCCCCAAGTTCGGCATGCGCACGCTGGCCTATCACGAGGCCATCCCCGGCCACCATTTCCAGATCGCCATCGCCCAGGAATTGAAGGATGTGCCCTTCTTCCGCCGCATCATGCCCTTCGGGGCCTACGACGAAGGCTGGGCGCTTTACGCCGAGCGGGTCGCGGCCGAGCACGGATTCGAGGAGGACCCCTACGACCGCCTGGGCTACTTGCAGTCGCAGCTCTTCCGCGCCGTGCGCCTGGTGGTCGACACCGGCATCCACCACAAGCGCTGGACCCGCGAGCAGGCCATCGAGTACATGCTGAAAAACACCGGCTCACCCGAGGGCGAGGTGGTGACCGAGATCGAGCGCTACATCGTCTGGCCGGGGCAGGCCTGCGCCTACATGGTGGGCCAGCTGAAGATTCTCGAGCTGCGCCAGAAGGCCCAGGAGCGGCTGAGCGACCGCTTCGACATTCGCGAGTTCCACAACGTCATCCTCACCAACGGCGCCCTGCCGCTGAGTATTCTGGAGCGGGTGGTGGATACCTGGCTCGAGTCTAAAACTCGGACCACCGCGCTGGAGTTCAGAGCTCTTCCCGGGCCGACCGCCAAGACCGTCGTGGCTGAGGTCGGTACTGCCGCCTGATAGTGACTGCAAGGGCCGTCGAGGTTGTGTGCATTAGCGCCAGAAGCTAGCGCATCGCCGCGGCGCCCAGCCCGAACATCACCAGCAGCATGCCCAACAGGAAGACGACGGCGATAATATAAATCACCCAGCCAATCAGGCAGACGCCGATGGCGCGTCCGGTGCTTTTGTAGTCGAGCGCCTGGCGGACGGCGATCACCATCGCCACCAGCATCCAGATGGAGGCCGCGAAGGAAATCAGCGTGCCCAGCATGGGAACCACCCCGAAGACTTTGAGCACGCCGGGGGTGGCAGCAAAGCCAATCGTGCGCAGCAGCTCGCCCATGTTGGACTTGGTCTCCGGCTCGGGGAAAACCTTGGTGCCGATGATGAAGGTGAGGAACGCCCAGATGAACCAGCCAATCAGGGCTACGACCGAGCCCACCACCAGACCGGCCACGCCGGCTTGCGCCAGGCTGCCGATGCCGGCAGCGACGCTGGAAATCACCACTACGATCATCGCCTGGCCGATGGCGTTCGGGTCCGCCTCCACTTCCTCATAGGTGTGGACATCGAGCTTGGCAGCGCCAATCATACGTTCGGTAAAGCTCGCCATGTTCTCTCCTCCTTTGTTCCTGGAGTCTGATCAACCCCGCCGCCTGTGGTGAGCCCAGCCGAACCGCCTCAGCCGGCGGCGGCCACCTTTGCGCGGATTCGTTCCTCCACCGCCGCCGGCACCAGGCCTTTAAGGGAGCCGCCCAGACGGCCCACTTCCTTGACCAGGCCCGAGCTCAGGTAGCTGTAGGCCTCGGCGGGGAGCATGAAAACAGTCTCAATCTCGGGCTGGAGCTGGCGGTTCATCAGCGCCATCTGCAGCTCGTACTCGTAGTCGCTGACGGCGCGAATGCCACGCAGAATCACCCGCGCCTGCTTGCGGCGGGCGTAGTCCACCAGCAGCCCCTCGAAGGTGTCGATCTCCACGTTGGGCAGGTGGCCGACCACCTCCTTCAGCATCTCTATCCGCTCGGGGACGGTGAAGAGCGGGTCTTTTTCCGGGTTGAGCAAAATGGCCACCACCAGGCGCTCGAAGAGCTTGGAGGCCCGCTCGATCAGGTCGAGGTGGCCGTTGGTCACCGGGTCGAACGACCCGGGATAAATGGCACTGATTTGCCGCACCGGGGCGGATTGTAACCCAAGATGTGCCACAGGGAAAGCAGATGTACGCGTCCACATGATTGGTGGCTTGTGCGAAGAGCTACTTCCACGGCGGGGCGTGAAGCCCCGCCCTACCCAAAAATCCGGACTGCACTCCCGGTTAGGTAGGGCGGGGGTTTACTTGTCCCGAGCGCAGTCGAGGGAGCCCCGCCATTCCTTCAGTGGGGGCGATCAGCCTTCCCGCCGATACGAAAAAGACCCAAGTCTGAAGGAAATTCGTACCGTTTTTTGAATTCGTCGTAGGCCACCTTGAGCCGGGCTGGCCCTTGGGGGGCAAAGACGCTGCGGCCGGTGTGGGGCCAGGGGACTTCCAGGTGCAGAACCTCGGCGACCGTGGGGACGACATCAATCAACTGCACATCCCGGTCAGAAACCACGCCGGTTTGCTGGAAGGGCAGCTTGATGAACAACGGCACGCGGAGAATCAGGTCGGCGTTCACAACTACTCCATCCACTTCGGTCAGCGCGCGCCCCGGTGCTTGGGGGTGATAGCTGACGCCGTGGTCGGCGGTGACGATGAGCAGGCTCTTGTCGTAGAGGCCGGCTTGCCGGAGTTTCTGGAGAAAGCGACCCAGCTCGTTGTCCACGTAGGCAATCTGCGTCTGGTATTGCTCCCGCAGCTTGCGGAGCAGAGGCTCGTTTCCCCTGAAGGCGGGGCGAAAGTCGTGGGGCGAGGCGTCCACGAGCTGCCCGTCGGCGGTGAGGATGTAGGGCGAGTGGGGCAGGATGTGATGAAAGAAGAGAAAAACGTTGTCCGTCGCGGGCCGGCGGGGCAGGGTGGCGATGGTGTCCATCACTTTTTCGAACCGTTGCAGGCGGGCGCGGATAAGGTCGAGCGGGTCACGAAAGGGCCCCCAGGTTTTTCGCAGGTCGGGCAGGCCAAGGTGGATGTCGGGGGGCACGACGCGGTCGGCGAAGAGATAGAAGACGTCGCGGAGAAAATCGAGTCGGCTGGCCGGGCCTTGGCGGGTGGCGCTCAGGCAGTGGAAGCGCTCCGGCTGGCAGAACTGCGTCAGCGACTCGTAGATATAGATGTCGTAGTCCGGCTGAAGCAGGGTGAAAAGGTTGTCCGGGTAGTAGGCATAGGAGGGAGCGCCCCGCAAGGGAAAATCGCCGGTGAGGAGCGCGGGAATCGAGTAGACCGTCTGGTCGGAATTGGCGGTGGCGTTGCGAAACCAGTGGCTCTGACCGGCCAGTTCCTTGAAGTGGGGAAAGCGGGCGCCGTCAATCTGGCCGTTCTCATCCAGCAGGGCTGGCAGGGCCAGCTCATCCAGTACCAGCAGGAAGATGGGCGGCCTTTTTCCGGCTTTGGGGGAAGGAAGGGCCGGTGCCGCCATGGCCGCTCTTTCCGGCGGGCGGAAATCCCGATCGG
>DATEUS010000278.1:0-2014 GCA_035282985.1 Candidatus Acidiferrales bacterium | reverse complement strand
TTCGGCGCGCGCGTCGTGCGCTCGGTGCGCCGCGTCGTCGTTCATCTGCCCGCTGCCTTCCCGTTCCGGGCCAGTTTCCGTCAGGTCGCTCTCGCTCTGGACGCCAGCCCGGGATAACTCCGCAGCACGCTCCCACAATATTTTGCTCGCCACCGATGCCCGGGCGGAGGTGTCAGAGTTGTCCAATGCAAGATGAGCCTGAACCGGGGGTTCATTTCCAACACAAGATGAGCCTGAACCGGGAGTGGGGAATCGGGTGCATTCTGCGGGTGTATGACCATCACCATGCAGAACGCAGAGCAGTTGACCCGGACCGAGATGCAGGAGTTTGTCGAGGGTAGTCGGGCAGTCCAGTGGACTGCTGGCGGGCGACAACCAATTTACGATTTCCTCCGGCGAGTGCTGGAGGTCCAGCAGTATCAGCGGTTGCGCAAAGGCCCGAAAGGGATCGTGCGGCGATGCTTGCTCCGGCTGACGGGCCTGAGCCGGGCTCAGCTCACCCGCTTGATCCGACAGTGGCTGCGGAGAGGGTGCCTCCAGGTTCAACCGGTTCGCCGGCACCGCTTTCCCGGTCGCTACACGCGCCAGGACATCGCGTTGCTGGCGGCGGTCGACGCGAGCTTGTCCGGCCCGGCGGTGCGGCGGATTTTGCAGCGGGAGTATCAGGTCTTTGGCAAGCCCGAGTTCCAACGACTGGCGCAGATCTCGGCCTCCCACCTCTACAATCGGCGCCACACGGGAGCCGCCTATCGCCAACAGCGGGTGCCAGGGCACCCCACCCGGGCGCGGCAGGTCCCGATCGCCGCACGGCGCCAAGCGGACCCGCGCGGCCAGCCGGGCTATTGGCGAGTCGACACGGTGCACCAGGGCCATCCCGACGGCCAGCCAGGCCTCTACCACCTCAATGCCGTCGATACCGTGACCCAGTGGCAGGTGGTCGGTGGTGTCCCAACCATTTCCGAGCGGCCTTTGGTTGCGGTCTTGGAAGCCATCCTGCATCCATGCCCGTTTCGCATCCTGGGTTTCCACTGCGACAACGGCGGCGAGTTTCGCAACCACACCGTGGCCCGGCTGCTGCACAAGCTGCTGGTGGAGTTCACCCAGTCGCGGCCCTACCGCACCACCGACCACGCCCTGGTAGAAGGCAAGAACGGCGCCGTGATCCGCAAGCACAGCGGCTATGGAGCCCTGGCCGCCCAGCGGGCCGAGGCCTGGCAGAGGTTCTACACGGCGCACTGCAATCCCTCCCTGAACTACCACCGGCCTTGTGGCTTTGCGACCGTTCAGCTCACCGAGCGGGGGCAGCGGAAGCGTCGCTACCCGGTCAACGACTACCGCACTCCCCACGAGAAACGGCTCTCTCTGCCCCACTGGGAGCAGTACTTGAAGCCGGGCGTTACCGCCGCGTGCCTGCACAGCCAAGCCACCCGCCACAGCGATACCGCAGCCGCCCGGCAGAGGCAACGGGCCAAAGGGGCCGTGCTCGCCCCGGCTCGGAGGAGAAACGAATCCAGCAGGGGATTTCTTGAAAGATGCAGCAGGGCCAGAGGGCTGGCTGCCCCCTTGCCCTGCACCCCATCCCCCGCTGCGGAAACCTCAGCAGAAAGCAGAACGCCAGCTACACCCAAGCTCTCCCATTTTCAGGCTCATTCTTGGATTGGAAAATGCTGTGGCTGTACTCGCCCAGTAGATTAGCGCCACTTTTAAGATTTAGGATGAGTCCGCCAGGACCAGGAAGCGAGGAACTCAGCAGGGGTTTGGTAGTTGAGGGCTTGGTTAGGGCGGACGGTGTTATAGATGCACTCCCAGCTTTGGAGTTCCTGATTGAGAGCGGAGTTATGCAACGAGCAAGGGGTGACTTCATAAAACTCCTCGGTATGGGTGCGTTGGGCGCGTTCTACAGCGCCATTGAGCTTTGAGGATCGCGGATGGAGCACGAAGAGGCGCAGGCCGCGTTGCTGGCAAACCTGTTCAAACAGAGCCTGAAACTCGCTGCCGCCATCGACCTGGATGG
>DATEUS010000277.1:0-13415 GCA_035282985.1 Candidatus Acidiferrales bacterium | reverse complement strand
CAACGACAAGCCGACCTTGGAGGGGGCGCGCCAGGTGGCCTATCGACCCATCACCAGCGAGGATGACCTTCTCTATCTGGATTGGGTGACGCGCAACCGCGAGAAGGTCGCCGCCATCACCGGCGGGCGCGTCGGCTATCTGCACATTCCCGACATGGGCGCCGACGGCATCCGGGAGTTCATCAAGTATTTCTACGGCCAGCTCCGCAAGGAAGGCTTGATTGTCGATGTGCGCGGCAACGGCGGCGGCAACGTCTCCCAGATGATTATCGAGCGTTTGCGCCGCACCCTGCTCGGCACCGACTTCGGGCGCAACGACGACCAGGCCAGCACCTACCCCGCCACTGTGTTCTACGGACCCATGGTCTGCCTACTGAACGAGACCTCGGCCTCCGACGGCGACATTTTCCCTTACATGTTCCGCCAGGCGGGGCTGGGGCCGCTGATCGGCAAGCGTTCTTGGGGCGGGGTGGTGGGCATCGCCGGACGCGGACCGCTGATTGACGGCGGCACCATCTTCGTGCCGGAATTCGGCACCGCCAGCGCCGACGGCCAGTGGGTGATCGAGGGCCACGGTGTCGACCCCGACATCGTGGTCGAAAACGATCCCCAGTCGGTAATCACCGGGCAGGATCGGCAGCTTGACCGCGGCGTGGAAGAAGTGATGAAGATGATCCGCGCCCAACCCCGCAAGCTGCCGACTCGGCCGCCGGATCCGGTGAAGACGAAATAGCCTTCGACGCTGAAAGCTGAACGGCGCGGCTGCTTCGGCACCAACGACGCGCTACCACGGGGCAGAACTGTGTCCAAGCGTGCCCGGAGCCGGGAGGATGGTTGAATGCTGATTCATTTTCTGGGCGCCGCTCGTGCCGTGACCGGCTCCATGCATCTGCTGCAGGTGAACGGGCACAGGCTCTTGCTGGAGTGCGGCCTGGTGCAGGGCCGGCGCAAGGAGGCCTTTGAGCGCAACCGCAACCTCCCCTTTGATCCGGGCACCATCGACGCCATCCTTCTCTCCCACGCCCACATTGACCACAGTGGCAACCTGCCCTCGTTGGCCAAGACCAGCTTCAGCGGCAACATCTATGCCACCCCGGCCACCCGCAACCTCTGCACCTACATGCTGCTTGACTCGGCCCACCTGCAGGAAAGCGATGTGGCTCACGTCAACAGGCGTCGGGCCCGACAAGGCAAGCATCTCTTCGAACCGCTCTACACCCGCCGGGAGGCGCTCGACATTCTCCACCACTTCGTTGCTGTGGGCTACGACCACCCGTTTGAACCCATCCCCGGCGTGCGCGTCCACTTCGTCGACGCCGGCCACATCCTGGGCTCGGCCATTGTGGTTCTCGAGGTGGAAGAGAAGGGGCGGCGGTTCCGCCTTGTCTTCAGCGGCGACCTTGGTCGTCCACAGCACCCGTTGCTGCGGGCTCCGCAGGTGGTCGAGGACACCGACTATCTCATCATGGAAAGCACCTACGGGAATCGCGAGCACGAGCCGGCCGAGCAGGGCGACCAGCGCTTCTTGGAGCTGATCCGCTCGACCTACGGCAACGGCGGCAAGCTGCTGATTCCGGCCTTCGCCCTCGGACGCACGCAGGAGCTGGTGTACCGGCTGGACCGCTTGGCCGAGACGGATGTGCTGCCGCCCATCCACGTCTATGTGGACAGCCCGCTGGCGGTGAACCTCACGGAGGTATTTCGCCTGCACCCGGAGTGCTACAACTCCGAGTTATTGGAAGCGCTGGCGCGCGAGCCCGACCACGACCCGCTGGGGTTCCCGCGCTTGCACTACGTCCGCAGCACCGAGGACTCCAAGAAGCTGAACGGGTTGCAGGAGCCCGCCATCATCATCAGTGCTTCCGGGATGTGCGAAGGCGGGCGCATCCTCCATCATCTCAAGCAGAACATCCAGGACAGCCGAACGACCGTGCTATTCGTGGGCTACCAGGCAGAGCACACGCTGGGGCGGAAACTGCTCGAGGGGCAGGATCCGGTCCCCATCTTTGGCGAGGACTGCAGCGTCAAGGCCCAGATTCGGAAAATCGAAAGCTACAGCGCCCACGCCGATCGATCGGAATTGCTCGACTGGGTCGCGAAGACCCAGGCGAAAGGCAATCTGAAGCACATCTTCCTGGTGCATGGCGAAGAAGAGGCTGCGTTTGCTTTGGCCGACGCGCTCAAGCAACGGAGCTCGGTGCCTGTGGCTGTGCCGGAGCAAGGGCAGAGCTTCGAGTTGTAGCTCCCTTTGGAATCAGCAGGGCGGAGTCCCTAGCGCAGCTCGGTGCCTTTGGTTTCCGGCAGCAAGCTTGCCAATACCGCGCCCAGCAGGAAAGCCCCTGAGGTGACCAGCAGGGCGGCGGACAGACCGTAGGCCAAGGCCAGCGTCCCCACCAGGAAAGGAGCGGCGGCGCTGACCGCACGGCCCAGGTTATAGGTCAGGCCCATGGCGGTGGCACGAATCTCGGTAGGGAAGAGTTCGCTGGCGATGGCGCCAAAGCCGCTGAAGTAGCCGGTGCCGAAAAACGCGACGAAGGGACCCACCACCAATAGCCAGCGCGGGTCTTTCAGCGCGACGAACACCGGCAGCAGTAGGGCAGCCGCGACCAAGTAGCCGATGTAGGCCCGGCGGCGCCCGGCGGTGTCGGCAGCGTAACCGAACAGCACATAGCCGAACCACTTTCCCACGCCCATCACCACCAGCCAGAGCGTGGTCTCTGTGATGGTCAGCCCGCGTCCGCCCTGCTCGGGGGGCAGGGCCAGGAAGGCCGGTATCCAGGTGAACAGGCCCCAGTAGCCGAAGAGCGTGGCGGTGTTCATTACCGTGGCGATGACGGCGTTGCGTCGCAAGTCAGGCTGCCAGAGCCGCGCCAGCGCCGCGCGCGCCTGCCCGAGGACTGGACGCTTTGCGCCAGCCGCGGCGCTTTGCGCGCGATAGCCTCTCCAGATTTCTGGCTCCGCCACCCGGCGTCGCACCCACAGAACCAGCAACGCCGGCAGCACGCCCACAAAGAAAACCGCGCGCCAGCCCGGCACTTCCAGCCCCGGCGCTAGAGCCACGCTCCCCAAGCCGAGCAGTAGTCCCGCCACCACGGCCGCCAGTCCTTCACCAATCGCCCAGCTTGACTGCATCAGGGCCAGCGCCTTGCCGCGATGCTGAGGGCGCCAGCTTTCCGCCACCAGCGCTGCTCCGGTGGTCCACTCGCCCCCCATCCCCAGGCCGAGCAGGAAGCGGAACAATCCCAGCTCGAACACGCTGCGCGCCAGCCCGCAAGCGCCACTGGCCAGCGAGTACACCAGGATGCTGGCCATCAGCGCCCGGGTGCGTCCGACGCGGTCGGCCAGAAACCCGAAGAGCACTCCGCCGGCCGCTGAGGCCAACAGGGTGAGCGACTGGAGCAATCCAGCTCTCCCCTTGTCCATGTCAAAGTGGGCAATCAAGTGGGCGAGCACCATGGCATAGAGCATGACGTCGAAGGCATCGAGCAGCCAGCCCAGGCTGCCGGCCAGAAGGGTCTTGCGCTCGTGCGGGGTGGCCTGGCGCAGCCAGGCCGGCCAGCCGGTTGCACCAAGGCGTTCCGATGGTTCCGCGGGTGACATCAAGGGACGCTTGACTTATACCCGAAGCGGAAGAGCGGGAAAAGAGCAGAACCGCGAGCCAGGGCTTGCGTTTGTCCGAGCGGCGTGGTAGTAGAGAGCCAGTTTTGGGTCTCCGAGTCAAGTTCCTGTCGACGGGAGGAGTCTACGTGAGTCAAACACCACAAACACCGCAGCCGCCCCGACCTGCTCAGACTTCGGGTGGGGGATTGGAACCGAACGTCGCCGCCTTGCTGGGCTACCTGTTGTTTATCCCGGCGATTCTGTGGCTAGTCCTGGAACCGTACAAGAATGACCGCTTCATCAAGTTTCACGCCCTCCAGACCATCGCCTACTGGGTGGTGATCGTGGGACTTAGCATTGCGTTGTCTGTTGTCTCCATGATCATCGCGTTCATCCCGGGGGTTAATCTGCTGCTCCTGGTCATTTGGCCCGTGTTCTGGCTGGCCATGCTGGTAGTGTGGATCTTGCTCATGGTCAAGGCCTACAACAAGCAGATGTACAAGCTGCCTGTTGTTGGCGATTTTGTGGAGAAGATGGCGGGCTGAAAAGAAAGACGGCGTGACCGGCGGTTTCTTCAGTCGGGGGCGCGCTGAGGTCGTTGAGCGCCTAGTCGGAGCCACAGAAGTCCACACAAGCTTTCTACAGCGGGAGTACCCGCGTAAAGGCGCTGCTGTCAAAAGTGTCCGCGGCTGGCGCGGCGTTGGTTTGCGTGCTGAACAGTAGAGAGGCCGCCAGCAAGAGAGACAGAGAGCAGCCGTGCGCGGGCACTTTCCCCTTGACAAACTCGGCCCCCAGTGCCATTTGTAAGGGCTTTTGCACTGGCCTCATAAGGCTATCTTAAGACCTCCGGCGGACTATGGCTAAGAACATTCGCGTCGCTTTTCATGACCGCTGCTTCGACGGCACTTCCTCGGCAGCGCTCTTTTCCCGTTTCTACCGCGAGTGCATCAACCCGCAGGCCGAGTTTCACTACACCGGCCTGATCCACCAGCCGGCCGGCAGTTCCTTTGATGACGGAATTTTCGACGGGGATGAAAATGTTATCGTTGATTTCAAGTACTCCAGCTCGCCCAAGTTGACCTGGTGGTTCGACCACCACCAGAGCGCCTTCCTCACCCCGGAGGATGCCGAGCACTTCCGCCGCAACCACAGCGGCCACAAATTCTACGATCCCGCTTATAAGTCCTGCACCAAGCTGCTGGCAGTGGTGGCGGGAGAGAAATTCGGCTTCGACGCCAAGCCCCTGGTGGAGCTGATTCGCTGGGCGGAGATCATCGACGGGGCCCAGTACGACAGCCCGGAGACGGCGGTCAAAATGAACGTGCCCGCCACCCAGCTGGCGCTGGTGATTGAAGCCTCCGGTGACGACCGGATGACCACGCGCTTGATCCCCGAGCTGGGGTGCAAGTCGTTGGCCGAGATTATTCGTTTGCCCTTTGTGGCCGACGAGTTTCAGGAACTCTACCAGCGCCACGAGAACTCGCTCGAAATCTTGCGCCGGGAATCAACCTACGACCGCGGCGTGGTGTTCTTTGACCTGGCCGACTACCCTCTGGAGGGCTACAACAAGTTTATCCCCTACTACCTCTATCCCGACTGTTTTTACAGTGTGGGGGTGAGCCGCTCCCCGCAACGAATCAAAGTGGCGGTGGGCTCGAACCCGTGGAAGCAGCCGCAGGGAGACCGGGACAAGAACCTGGCCAGCATCTGCGAGCGGCACGGCGGCGGCGGCCATGCGCGGGTGGCGGCCATCTCTTTCTCGCCCGATGAGGTGCAGTCGGCCCGAGAAACCGCCCGCAAGATCGTGGAAGAATTGCGCCGCTGACCCCCACATCCGGTGAGCATTGGTGGGACAGACATTCCTGTCTGTCCTCTCTTCCACACCGGGCTCCACCCCGCTGCCTACCGCTGAGCCCGCTCCCGGAGCAGCGCCTGCTCTCTATCCGCTTTTCGAGCCTGCCCTGAGCGAGGTCGAAGGGTTTCGATTTTCGTTCTGCCAGCGGTCACTTCTTGGACGCAGGCAAATCTGCCGGCAGCAAGTCGCGGCTGCGCACGGTCCCGGCCAGCGGCCCATCGGTGCTGGTGGCAAAGCCCAGCGTCTGCATGGGGTCGATGCTGCCGTGCGTGCTCCGCATGGTCACGATGCGCTCAAAGGTTCCGCTGCCGTAGTGGAAACCCGGGCGCAGGCTCACTAGCAGGTCGGCGGGGTTGCGCACGTGGTTGACCGCCCACTGCCAGAGCCGGTGGCCCGGGTCGGGATAGAAGTGGTCGCGCGTGGCGGCAAAGAGATCGGCATCCTTTACCCATCCCTCCGCGTCCATCTTTCCCTCCGCCTCAAGCGTGGCCAGAATCTCGGCCAGATCGAGTGGATCCGCCGTCAACGGGCGATAGCGGAACGCGGTGCCGTCTTGGTTCCAAGAAAGCTGAGCCTGGCCCTGGGAGTTCTCGATCGTTAGGCCCTCCCAGTCCTTGTAGACGACCACATCCACCCCTTCCATCTTTGCCAGGTGGCGGGCCAGTTCGACCTTCGTGTTGCCGGCGCAATAGATGGAGAAAAATCCCAGCAAGCCGTAGGCGGGTGCCACCACGGTTCGGGGTTCGCCGCAACGGTTGCCGAGGCGCCAGCCGCCCGCTTCCAGGTGCTCCCGAAGCGGCACCGGGTGGCCTTCGGCCAGGCTGTTGCCGTGGTCGGAGAAAAGGGTAATGCGCAGTTTCCCTCCGGCGTCGAAGTAAAGTTCGCGCAGGAGCGAGTCGAGCTCCACCAGCAAGCGGCGCATCTCTTCGGCCGGCAGGATGTGGTAGAGGGAGTCGGTGGAGGCGATGTGCGCCAGGTAGATCTTGTCGTGCGACGCCAGGAAGCGGCTGCGGAACCGGCCCAGGTCGGCGCGGTAGCTCTTGTGGGGCAGGATGTAGGCGAGCCCTTTCAAGGCGCCGGGCATGTCGTAGTCGAGCAGCTTCAGGTAGGGGATATTTTCTCCCGTAGTTGTCATCAGGGCGCCGCCGGAGAGCCGGTTTCTCTGGATGTCGAAGTAGCCGTCCTCGTACCCCTGCACGGGGGCGGTGTGGAAGGCTTCGCTCAGGGCGATGCCGCTGGCGGTGGGAAAGGGAGCGATGAGCGGCACGGGTCGGAAGAACTCGCGGAAGTAGCCTTCCTTCCAGAGCATCAGCATCTCGGCGTAAGGCACGCCGTCCACGCACAGCACCAGCCAGCGCGCCTCCGGGTCATCGGCTCGAGGGCGGGCGAAGCTCTCTACTGAGCCGGCCCGCAGGACAACATCGACCGTGCCATCAGCGTCAGAGTCGACGGTCACGTAGCGTCGGGCCGACTGCCCCGGAGTGCTCGTCCGCAAGTAGGTAACGCTGCGCCCGCTTTCGCTGTCGGCTGGCGTGATGGCGATGGGGCGATAGGCGACCGGGAGGGGTCGGCCCCAGGTATGGATGCGCCAGGCCAGGGCACCGCCGAGCACGGCGAGAGCGCCCAGGAGCGCAAGCAGAATCTTGTGGCGACGTCGCATACCTCGTCGGCGGCCGCGAGGCTCAAGCCGCGCGTCTCACCAGAACGAAGATAGCAGAGATGTGCCTCTCTTGGCGCGGTGCCGTGCGCTCGCCGGCCCGAGGACATTGCTTTTCTTCACTACGTTCGATTGGCGAATAGATTCCTCGCTCCGCCCCGACCTGTCACCCTGAGCGACCCCGAGGGCCAGCGAGGGGGAGTCGAAGGGTCCGCTCTTCGCCCCCCCCGCGAGAAGGCCGTGTACGCCTAGCCCGCAAGGGGGAGCGCTCGGCCCCGGCGCCCTGGCGTGCGCTTGACCACTTCCGCGTCGGGTTGTTATAAGAGTTCTATCCCCGGTGGGCCGCTAGCTCAACTGGTAGAGCAGCAGACTCTTAATCTGCGGGTTCCAGGTTCGAGTCCTGGGCGGCTCACCACTCCGACCCGCGCTACTTCAAGCAGTCGAGCTGATCCGCAGCAATCACCTCATCCACCAACTGAGGCGTCAGGGTCCAAATAGTCTCTATCCGTCACCCGTTTCGTCCAAGACCGAATGGTTCTTACACACTTTGACCCCACCGAGGCGGCAGGCAACCAGACCACGCAAGACTCGAGGTCGGCCTGGCCAAGCGCCAAACTGAACTTCGTCAGCCCTTTTTGGGCGGCGGATTGCTCCTCGCGTGCGTTCTCGAGTGGCCCCGGCTGGCGGTAGAGTCGTCCGAGGGAGGACGTGGAGGTAGAAGCTCAGTCGAGTACGAAATCCAGGAAGGCTGTCTAGGCTTCGAGAATCTTGAAGGCAACGGCGGAGAGGAACCCAACCAGCGTGCTTATTCCCACGATACTTGGTCCTCCCATGTGCACGGCTTCGGGGATCATGGCCTGTGCCACCATGGTCAGCATAGCCCCCGCAGCGATCCCTTCTATGGTAAGCACAACCGAGTGACTCACGCCGGAACCGATTGCATAGCCCAGCGACGCACCGACAGCTGTCAGCAGCACCAAGGCGAACCACAGCCCCACGATATTCGACGCCTTCCAGCCCTGTTCTTTCATGCCGGCGCTGCTCGAAAGCGCTTCGGGGAAGTTCGAGAGAAACAACGCGGCCATAAACGTATACGGGACCACTTCAACAAACGCCGGCAATCCCTGCGCCGCCTTGGCGGCCACCAGAGCGAGGAAACTGGTGCCGATGACGAAGCTTTCGGAGATGCCATCCAGGAAGGTTCCCAGCCAGATGGCCAGCGCGGCGCTCTTGTGCTCGCTGGCGGCGAGCCGCACCTCCTGTGGCGTGGGCAGCGCGGTGCCGGTGCGCAGGGCATTGGCGGCCAGTTCGGCCCACTCCGCCGCAGCGCGTCCCGTGACTTCTTCTTGCTGGCGTAATTCATCGAGCCGTTGGCTGGCCAGCTGCGTGGTGGCGGCTTCGAATTCAGGTGAGGCTTTGCGGATGCGGTCGAAGTCCTCCTTGAGCACCTCAATCGCGACGGTCTGGCGCCGGGCTACTGCCCGTGCGGTGCGCGGTGCCCCCGTCAGCAGGGCAATCTCTCCCAGAACGTCCCCTGCACCCAAAGCCTTGAATTCGCGGCCATCCTTAGAGAGCGCGATTTCGCCCTGCTCGATGAAATACATGCGGTCGCCGCGGTCCCCCTGATTGAACAATCTCTCTTCAGCACCAAAAGTGACCGGACGAACATAGTCCACCAGCATCTGCACATGCTCGGGCGGGATGCGGCGAAGGAATTCGACGCGCCCCATGCGCTCCAGCATGCGCTTGGTGCGTTGCTTTTTGCGCTGGCTGAGGTGAGTAATTGTGGTGGCGGTCTTGCGCAGGTAGCCACCGTGGGCGCTGACCACTTGGTCGAGTACCACGAAGATAATGCCACCCACCATACTGCCGACGATCACAGTAATCAGGGCTGCCAGTGCGCTGCCGCCAGGGGCGACGCTTTCGCCGCCAGCCCCACTATGACTATTCAGGACCGCCATCGCCGGGGGGGCGACAATTTCTACGCTCAAGGCAGCCAGGAGTGCGCCCGCCCCGAAGGCGGTCAGCGCTGCCGTCACGCCGGGTCTCGGTTTCCAGAAAACTGCTGCCATGGCGCCGATGGGCAAGGCAATGGCTGCCAGCGCTCCCAGAGAAAAGGCCCACAGGATGTAGACAAGGTTGAAGCCGGGCTCGGCGGCGTGGGCACCTTCTTCCAGACTCTTGGCATTCGCTGTGAGCGTAACTGACAGCAGGAGTAGTAATCCAAGAATTCGCGTACCGTGCATTGTCTTAGTCACTCTACCGAGATCTCGGCTTTCCGGCAGCAGTCGCTATCATATTTCAATAGTGTTCCTTTATCTAGCTAGCACTTGTGCTGGTCCCGGAGGAAGCCTACAACAGGCCCAACCGACCGTTAAAGCCCCAACTCCTAGCCCATGAGCGATCTGCTACAAGGGTTCTATCCCCGGTGGGCTGCTAGCTCAACTGGTAGAGCAGCCGACTCTTAATCTGCGGGTTCCAGGTTTCCTTCGGCGGGCTCAGGACAGGCGAGTCCTGGGCCCCTCACCATTCTTGCTACAGTTACAGAGGCGCACTAGTTCTTCTCTGCCGAATTACGCACGAAGTGTTTCACCGGTGTGGCTTCGGTCACTCCAGGACATGGATGTTCTTCTTCCTGCACATGTCCTTGAGGACCTTGGGCCACACGGTGACGCTGACTTCTCCCAGGTGCGCCTTGTGCAGCAAGAGCATCAGAGTGCGGGATTGCCCGATCCCGCCCCCGATGCTGAGGGGGATCTCGTTTTTCAGGATGGCTTGATGGTAGGGAAACTTGAGGAACCCAAGCTGGTCGGACATCTCCAGTTGTTTCTTGAGCGTCTCGGCGTTGACGCGGATTCCCATGGAGGTCAGCTCGTGTCGGCGCTTGGTCAGATGGTTCCAGACCAGGATGTCGCCGTTCAGGCCGTGCATGGGCCTGCCGTCGGCCGACCGGGTTTCTGTGACCCAGTCGTCGTAGTCGGCGGCCCGCATTTCGTGCGGATAGCCATCCTTGAGCGGCCAGCCGATACCAACGATGAAAATGGCGGGGTACTCCTGCAGAATGGCGGTCTCGCGCTGCTTGCGCGGCATGTCGGGGTAACGATCCAAGATGTCCTCGGCGTGCAGGAAGGTGAGCCTCTCGGGAAGATTAGGATACCTGTCCGTTTTCAACTGGGGAAAGAGTTCCTGCGCGTACTTCTCCGCCCCCACAAGGACTTTCCAGATTTTGTTGACAACCTCCTTGAGAAAATCGAGGTTGCGCTGCTCGGCGGTGATCACTCTCTCCCAATCCCATTGGTCGACATACACACTGTGGTCGTGGTCGAGGAAGTAGTCCTTGCGCACCGCCCGCATGTCCGTGCACAGACCCTCCCCGACCGCCATCCCGAACTGCTTCAGTGCCACGCGCTTCCATTTGGTGGCGGCCTGCACCACCTGGGCGTCGAGCGGGTGCTGGTCATAGTCGTTGGAGATGTGGAACTGGATAGGAGTCCGCGAGCCATCACGGTCGAGGAGGTCGTTCACTCCGCTCTCGACATCCACGATCAAGGGAACCGTGACCATCATCAGGTTCAGATCTTTGCACAGGTTCTCCTCGATGTAGTCCGTGACCGCGAAAATGGCCCTTTGAGTTTCTTTCGGCGTCAGCAGGGAGCTGTAGTCCCGCGGGAGTATTTTCTCCAACTCGGTGTAGTCACCGATACCCGGTCCAGCCAGGTCGGCTACCTTGTTTGCCATCGTGTTGTCCTCCGCTTTGAGGGTCTTGCCGGGCGCTGCCCCTAAGACCCCGCGCCTGAAAAGGTATTCCGTTCCCTCTTCGAGCGCAAGCCGCGTGCCAACAGGGTTGTCTTGGTTGGATTCCGAGTAAGTAGCGCTTACTCAAGGGATTAGGCGGCGGCAGCCGGCCCGAGAGGCTCTGGGCCGGTGGGTTTAACGCCGCAGCCCTGAGCAAAATGCCACGGAGACCCACCTCGTCGGGTGAGTACCTTGCGGGTGTCGATCGGGGCGTGCAGGGCACCGCGTTGACTTGCCTGCGGGCGAGGACTAAGATGGCGCCTCGTTCGGGGGGCGTCGTCTCTTTGATCGGAAAGAAGATTTCCCACTACAGCATCACCGCCAAGCTGGGCGAAGGCGGAATGGGCGAGGTCTATCGCGCCACCGATAGCCGGCTCGGACGCGAAGTCGCGCTGAAGGTGCTGCCGGAAGTTTTCGCTGCCGACAGCGAGCGTATGGCGCGCTTTCAGCGCGAGGCGCAGGTGCTGGCCTCGCTCAACCACCCCAACATCGCCGCCATCTACGGGCTCGAAGAAGACAGCGGCACGCACGCGCTGGCGCTGGAGCTGGTCGAAGGGCCCACTCTGGCCGAACGCATTGCCCACGGGCCGATGCCAGTGGACGAGGCTCTGCTCATCGCCCGGCAGGTGGCGGAAGCTCTGGAAGCCGCCCACGAGCGCGGCATCATCCACCGCGACCTTAAGCCCAGCAATGTCAAGCTCACCCCCGCCGGCCAGGTCAAGGTGCTGGACTTCGGCCTCGCCAAGGCTTTCGGCCCGGAAGCGACCGAAGAGGACATCTCGAAATCGCCCACGTTGACGATGGCCAGCACCCAAGCCGGTGTCATTCTCGGCAGTGCCGCCTACATGAGTCCCGAACAGGCCCGGGGCAAGCCGGTCGACCCCCGCGCCGACATCTGGGCCTTCGCTGTCGTGCTCTTTGAGATGCTCACCGGCAAGCAGCTTTTCGGAGGGGAGACAGTTTCCGACTCGTTGGCGGCCATCATCCGGCAAGAGCCGGATTGGGCCTCGCTGCCCAACGGTGTGTCTGTCGCTGTGCGGAAGCTTCTCCGCCGCTGCTTGGTCAAGGAGCCGCGCCAGCGCCTCCGCGACATCGGCGAAGCCCGGATTGCCCTGGAGCAAATCATCAGCGGTGCCGAACCGCTGGAAGGCGAACCCGCTCCCGTGGTCGCTCTGGCATCCCACAGAAAGCAAGCCTTGCTGTGGGTGTCCAGCTTGATCCTGGGCTTGGTGGCTGGCGGCGCCATCGTGTGGAGCCTGCGCCCGCGCACACCGGAATCACCTCTGCGCAAGTTCGAGCTGCCGGTGGTGGAGCTCGGAACCGAGATCGGGCGGACGCCTGTGATTTCTCCCGACGGCCGCAGAATCGCCTATTGGAGCGGCAAAGGCTTGTGGGTGCGCGAATTCGACCGGCTGGAAGCACGCCAAATCGTCAGCGGGGGCAATCTCCGCTTCCCTCTTTGGTCGCCCGACAGCCACAACCTCGCTTACGTCGCCGAAGGAAAACTCTGGAAAGTCTCCATCGACGGCGGTGACCCCTCCGTCGTCGCCACCATCAACTTCAACCTGGGTGGAAGCACGCCGGGAGGGGTCTGGACCGAAGACGGGAGAATCATATTTGCGCCCAGCGCCACCGGGAGCGGCGTGTTGACCGTCTCCGCCCAAGGAGGCGACTTCGCTTCCTTCATCGAACGTGACCCTACGACCGAATCCGATTTCCACAAGCCCAGCCTGCTGCCGGGCGGCAAAGGCATCCTGTTCATCATCGATCGGAAGGAAGGGGGGCCTGACACTATCGGCGTGGTTTCGGGCCGAACCCGCAAAGTGGTGCTGCAGTTGCCGAACGAGTATCTGGACTCCCCGGTTTACTCGCCCACCGGCCACCTTCTCTACCAGCGCAACACCACCAATCCGGGTATCTGGGCGGTGTCTTTTTCTTTGGAGAGACTCGAAGCTAGCGGCGAACCCTTCCTGGTGGTGCCGGCAGCCAGTTGGCCCAGCCTTTCTTCTGACGGCATGCTTGCCTACGTCCGGGGAACGCTGACCCGTCGGGGAGAACTGGTCTGGCTGGACCGCAACGGAAAGATTGTCGGCAGCATCGGCGAATCGCAGCAGGGGCTCGACGGCCCCGCCCTCTCTCCCGACGGGCGCTGGGTGGCGGCCACCGCCCAGGATGAGAACTTCAAGTGGGACGTTTACCTCTTCGATGCTCTGCGGAAAACCCGCACGCGCCTGACCTTCACGGACACCGATGATATGCATCCGACTTGGATGCCGGACGGGAAGCAAGTGCTCTTTGCCACGGAGGGGCCCAGCGGGGACGCGGGGGCCACGAGTGTACAGAGCAAAGCGGCCGATGGCTCGGGTCCCGTCCGTACCCTGGCCCCGGGATCGGAGCCTACGGTCTCTCCGGACGGGAAAACCTTGCTCTTTGTGAATATCGGCGAGGGAACCACGTATGACTTGTGGCAGATGCCTTTGCAAGGCGGGGAGCCGACTCCCTACTTGC
>DATEUS010000276.1:0-7035 GCA_035282985.1 Candidatus Acidiferrales bacterium | reverse complement strand
GGCAACTACGGCGCCATCGGGCGCACGCCGGGTGAGCTTCGCAGCACCGGCGCCGTGCAAGGGACGGTTTCGATCGAGCTGTTCGATTGGGATCGCCGGGGGGAGCGGGTGGAAATCGACAGCCGGCGGCGGCGGCTGGAGCATCAGATGGCCGACCTGCGCCAGGGCATTGAGGAAGAAATCCGGGACGCGCTGCTGCGGCTGGAATCGGCCACGCAGGAAGTGCAGGTGGCCCGGCAGGGGCGCACGCTGGCGCAACGGGAACTGGAGCTGGTGCGAGAGCGGTTCCAAGCCGGGGTGACCAGCAATATCGAAGTCACCTTGGGGCAGGAAGCGCTCGCGCGCGCGCAGGAGAATCACATCGTGGCCCTGACGCGGCACGCCGACGCCAAGATGGCGCTGGCCCGCGCCCTGGGGGCAACGGAAGAAATCTATCAGCACTACCTGGGAATACAGTGATTTCCACATAAAGGTGTACAAGCGATGAAACGACGGATTCCTTTGCTGCTCTTTATCGCCGCCGCGGTGGCGGCCGGCCTTTATTTCTATCCGCGCTTTCTGCAGGAGCCAGCGTCCGAAGGCGCGCTGACGGTCTCGGGCAACATCGAGGCCCACGAGAGTGTGTTGAGCTTCAAGGTCCAGGGGCGCATCGTGGAGCTGCTGGTGGAAGAGGGCCAATGGGTGAAAGAAGGGACGGTGATTGCGCGCCTGGACGCCGCCGACTTCCGCCAGCAGGTGGCGCTCGAGGACGCCAGCCTGCGCGTGCGCGAGGCCGAGCTGGCCCTGGCCCTAGCCGGGACCCGCCAGCAGGAAATCGAAGCCGCCCAGCAGACGCTCATCGACGCTGAGGCCGACCTCAAGCAGAAGGGGCTCGATTTCGAGCGCGCGCAGACGCTTTACGGTAAGGATGTGATCTCCGAGGAAGCGCGGGACCAAGCCGAAACCAACTTGAAGCGCGCGAAAGCCATCTACGAGCGCGCCAAGCAGCGCTACGACGAAGCGCTGGAAGGGACGCGCAAGGAGCAAATCGCCGTGGCGCGGGCCAACGTCCAGCAGGCCCGCGAACGCCTGCGGCTGGCGCGGGTCAACCTGGATTACTCGGTGCTCGAAGCGCCCAAGGCAGGCGTGGTGGTCGTGCGCCAGGTGGAGCTGGGTGAAGTCGTGGCCCCGGGTACGCCGGTTGTGACGCTGGCCGATCTCGACAACGTCTGGCTGCGCGGCTACATCAGCGAGACCGACCTGGGTCGAGTCCGCTGGGGGCAACCCGCGACCCTGCGCACCGACACTTATCCGGGCAAGACCTACCCCGGCCGGGTTTCCTTCATCGCCGCCAAGGCCGAGTTCACCCCCAAGAGCATTCAAACCCAGAAGGAGCGGGTCACGCTGGTCTACCGAATCAAGGTTGATGTGGACAACCCCAACCACGAGCTGAAGCCCGGCATGCCCGCCGACGCCGTCATTGACCTCAAGCCTCGCTGAACGTCAATGTCTGCGCCGTCTCCCGTCATTGTCGCCTCCGAGCTGACCAAGCGCTTCCCCGGCGTGCTGGCGGTAGACCACCTCAGCTTCGACGTGGTGCCGGGCGAGATCTTCGGTTTGGTCGGGCCTGACGGCGCCGGCAAGACCACCACCCTGCGCATGCTGGCGGGTGTGCTTCCGCCCGACGAAGGCTCGGCCACGGTGGCCGGCTGCGACATCGTCCGCAACCCAGAGAGCGCCAAGCGTCACCTGAGTTATATGCCGCAGCGCTTCGGCCTCTACGAAGATCTGACTGTGGACGAGAACATCCGCTTCTACGCCGATCTGTTCGGCGTCCGCCGCGCCGAGCGCGAGCAACGCTCCGAGCGCCTGCTGGCGGCGGCCGGGATGAACGAATTTCGTAGTCGCCTGGCGGGCCAGCTCTCTGGCGGAATGAAACAGAAGCTCGGCCTGGTGTGCGCCCTCATCCACACCCCCGAAGTGCTCCTGCTGGACGAGCCCACCACCGGTGTCGACCCGGTCTCGCGGCGCGATTTCTGGGGAATCCTCTACTCCCTGCTGGCGGAAGGCGTCGCCATCCTGACCTCGACCGCCTACCTCGACGAAGCCGAGCGCTGCCACCGGGTGGCCTTGCTGCACCAAGGGCGGCTGCTGTTCTGCGACACGCCCACTCGGTTAAAGGCGCGGCTGCCGGGCGCTGTGCTGGCCGTGCGCTCAGCCGACCCACGGTCCTTACGTGACCCGCTGGCGCAGGCAGAAGGGGTCTCGAGCCTGGTGCTGGTGGGGGATGGCGTTCACCTGGTGGTGGACGACGCCGAGCGCCGCATTCCGGAGATCGAAGCGCGGCTGCGCGCCGCGGGTCTGCCCTTTGATGACATCGTTCGGGTCACGCCCTCTATTGAGGACCTGTTCGTTTCCGCCGTTCAGACACCGCGAGCCAGGAGTGTGGAGTGAACAGGAACGCCCGCTCGGTGGTGGTAGAAGGCTTGGTGAAACGCTTCGGCGACTTCACCGCCGTGGACCACATCAGTCTGGAAACTTGGCCCGGCGAGATTTTCGGCTTTCTGGGCCCGAACGGCGCCGGCAAGTCCACCACCATCCGCATGCTGTGCGGGCTGCTGCGGCCCACAGCCGGGCGAGCCACCGTGGCCGGCTTCGACGTCGCCCGCCGGCCGGAGGCGGTGCGACAGAACATCGGCTACATGTCGCAGAAATTCTCCCTCTACAACGACCTGCGCGCCATCGAGAACCTGCGGCTGTTTGCCGGGCTTTATAGCGTGCCCTCCGAAGTGGTTTCCGAGCGCATCCAGTGGGCGCTGGAGATGGCCGGACTGACGGGGCGCGAATCGGCTCTGACCGCCACCTTGTCCGGAGGCTGGAAGCAGCGCCTGGCGCTGGGCTGCGCCGTGCTGCACCGTCCGCCGATTCTCTTCCTCGACGAACCCACCTCCGGGGTCGATCCCATCTCCCGCCGGCAGTTCTGGGACCTGATCCATCAGATGGCCAGCGAGGGCGTCACGGTCTTCGTCACCACCCACTACATGGACGAGGCCGAATACTGCAACCGCCTGGCGCTGATCTACCGCGGCCGCATCGTGGCCCTGGGCACCCCGACCGAACTGAAGCAGCGCTCGATGAAGGGCGAGCTGCTGCTGGTGGAGGCCGAGCCGCTGGGGCCAGCGTTGGAGGCGCTGCAAACGGCGCCGGGGGTGCTGGACGCGGCGGTCTTCGGCAACGCCCTGCACCTGGTGGTGGCGGGAGCGGCTGCGGCAATCCCTGCCGTCCGCCGTTATCTGTCGGAGCGCAACATCAACGTGGCGCGGCTGGAACCAATCCGCCCCACGCTGGAAGACATCTTCGTCTCGCTCACCACTCGCCACGAAGACGGTGACAAGGAGCAATCGCAGCCATGAGCTGGCACCGGCTGGCGGCCATTGCCCGCAAAGAGGTGATTCAGATCCGGCGCGATCGTCGCAGCCTGATTATCGTGGTGCTGATGCCCGTAATGCTGATGCTGCTCTTCGGCTACGGTGTCAGCCTCGACCTCAAACACACCCCCACCTGCGTCTTCGACCGCGAGGGCAGCCAGCAGAGCCAGGACCTGCTCAAGCGCTTCCAGGCATCGGAGTACTTCGACGTGGTGGCGAGGATGGACAACTATCCCGCCCTGGTCGAAGCCATTGACAGCGGCCAGTGCAAACTGGGGCTGGTGATTCCGCACGACTTCTCCCGGCGGTTGGCCACCGGTGGCACGGTCGGGGTGCAGGCGCTGGTGGACGCCACCGACGACAACACCGCCAACCTGATCTTCAGCTATACCGAGGCGGTGATCGGGGCCTTCTCGGCGGATGTGCGCCTCGACTGGCTGCGCCGCCTGGGCCGGGGCGGCATGCAGGTGCCGCTGACCGTGGAAGCCCGGGTGTGGTTCAACGAAGAGCTGGAGAGCAAGGCGTTCATTGTCCCCGGGGTGATGGTCATCGTGATGGCGGTCATCGGAGCCTTTCTCACCTCGTTGACCATCGCGCGCGAGTGGGAGCGTGGGACGATGGAGCAGCTCGTCTCCACCCCGGTGACGCCTCTGGAGGTGATGCTGGGCAAGCTGGGGCCCTACTTCGTCATCGGCCTGTTTGATACCGCCCTGTGTGCCGCAGTGGGGATCGGCTGGTTCCAGGTTCCCTTCCGGGGCCACCTGAGCACGCTGTTCGTCAGTTCCGCCCTGTTTCTCGTAGTCACACTGGGACTGGGCTATTTCATTTCCGTGATCACCAAGAACCAACTGGCGGCCAGCCAGGCGGCGCTGGTGGCGACCTTTCTGCCGGCGTTCATGCTCTCCGGCTTTCTGTTTGCCATCGAGCAAATGCCAGCGCCCATCCGCGCCATCACCCACGTGGTTCCGGCTCGATACTTTGTTTCGCTGCTCAAGGACGTTTTTCTGAAGGGCAGCCCCTTGCCCGAGTTGACCGATCAGCTCTGGCCGTTGGCCGTCTTCGCGTTGATTATGGGGACTCTGGCGACCCTCTCCTTCAAGAAGAGGCTGACTTGAGGAAACGATAATGGGAGCCCGTCTCTGGCAGATGCTCATCAAGGAATTCATCCAGGTGTTCCGCGACAAGCGCACGCGCTTCGTGCTCATCGTGCCGCCGATGGTGCAGATGGTGATCTTCGGCTACGCTGCCACCTACGAGATTCGCCATGTGCCCATGGCCGTTCTCGATCTCGACAACAGCCAGGAAAGCCGCGACCTGATCTCTCGCTTCCAGGCCAGCCCCTATTTCCAGATTCAGGCCCGGTTGTCTGACCGCCGGCAGATCGCCGAAGTGATCAACCGCGGCGACGTCGTCCTCGCCTTGCACATCCACCCAGGCTTTGCCAAGCAATTGCGCCAAAGCCAGCCGGCTTCCGTCGGCTTGGCGGAAACCATCGCGCAGAACGCCCTGGCGCAACAGCAGAAGGGGCTGGGCGCGTCCGTGCAGGTCATCGTGGACGGGACCAATTCCAACACCGCCCTCATCGCCCTGGGTTACGTGAACCAGATCGCCAATGGCTTTGCCGAGGACTACCAACGCGAAGCGGTGCAGCGGCTGGCCCCCTTGCTGGCGGCACAGGTGCCCCGCATCGAGCTGGAGCGGCGGCCGTGGTACAACCCCGACCTGCACAGTCGCTGGTTCTTCATACCCGGCATCATCGGCAGCCTGACTCTGATCATGGTGGTGGTGCTGACCGCTTTTGCCATCGTGCGTGAACGTGAAATCGGGACGCTGGAACAGATTATGGTGACCCCGATCCGGCCGGTGGAATTCATCCTGGGGAAAACGCTGCCGTTCTTTCTCATCGGCCTGGCCGATGTGGCCTTGGTGGCAGTGGTGGGCACGTTATGGTTCCAGATTCCTTTCCGCGGCTCCATCGCCGTCCTGCTGCTGGGCACAGTTCTTTTCCTGCTCAGCATGCTGGGAGTGGGACTGTTCATTTCCACCATTTCGGCGACCCAGCAGCAGGCGATGGTGTCCGCCTTTTTCTTCAACATGCCGGCGATCACGTTTTCCGGCTTCGGCTACCCCATCAGCAGCATGCCGGAAGCCTTGCAGCGGCTGACGTACCTCGACCCCCTGCGTTACTTCCTGATCGTGCTGCGCAGCGTCTACCTGAAGGGCGTGGGCCTGGAGGTGCTGTGGCCGCAGCTGCTGGCGATGGCGGCGATCGGGGTGACGCTGCTGACCATCAGCGTCTTCCGCTTCCACAAATCTCTGGACTAGGAACCGGTTGGCGAGCTACGCCAAGACCTTTTTCACCTGCTCCAGCGCCCAATCGATCTCTTCCCGCTCGATCACTAGCGGGGGCGCGAAGCGAATGACCTTCTCGTGGGTCTCCTTGCAGAGGACGCCCCGCTCCATCAGCTTCTCGCAGAAGGGCCGCGCCGGGCCGGACTCCGGCTTGACCTCGACGCCGATCAGCAAACCCTTGCCGCGCACTTCTTTCACGTGGGGAGACTTGATCCGGCGCAGTCCCGCCAGGAAGTAGGCGCCCATCTCTTCCGCGCGCTCGGCCAGCTTCTCTTCCACAATCACCCGCAGCGCCTCGCGGGCCAAGGCGCAGGCCAGCGGGTTGCCGCCGAAAGTGGAGCCGTGGTCGCCCGGCTGGAATACCTCCAGGATTTTCTTCGAGGCCACCACCGCCGAAACGGGATAGAAGCCGCCGCCGAGGGCCTTGCCGAGGACGTAGAGGTCGGGCACCACGTTGTCGTGGTCGCAGCAGAACATGCGCCCGGTGCGGCCCAGGCCAGTCTGGATTTCATCCGCGAGCAGTAAGACGTTCTCGGCTGTGCACAGCTCGCGCACCGCGCGGAGAAAACCAGCGGGCGGAATCACCACGCCGCCTTCGCCCTGGATGGGCTCAATCAGGATGGCGACGGTGTTGCGGTTCACCGCCCGCCGCAGAGCCTCGATCTCGCCAAAGGGCACGAGGCAAAAACCGGGCGTGAACGGCCCGAAGCCGGCCCGGTACTGCGCCTCGCTGGAGAAGCCGACGATGGTGGTGGTGCGGCCGTGGAAATTGTTTTCAAAGGCGATGATCTCGGCCTGATCGGCCTCAACGCCCTTGCGGCTGTAGCCCCACTTGCGCGCTGTCTTGATGGCGGTCTCGACCGCCTCCGCGCCGGAATTCATCGGCAGCACCATCTCCATCCGGCAAAGCGCGGCCAGCTCTTGGCAGAAGGGGCCGATCTCAGCGTTGTGGAAGGCGCGGGAGGTCAGCGTCAATTTCTCCGCCTGCTGCCTGACCACCGCTACCAGGCGCGGGTGGCAATGCCCCTGGTTGAGCGCCGAGTAGGCGGAGAGGCAGTCCAGGTACTTCTTCCCTTCCACGTCCCACACCCAGACGCGTTCGGCGCGCTCAATGACGATGGGCAGCGGATGGTAATTATGGGCCCCGTAGGTCTCAGCCAGGGCGATGAGCTCTTGCGTGCGGGTGGTGAGCGTCGTAGTTTTTTCCATTGTGGCTCCTGTGGCCCGAAAGATAACGAAGCCTGAAGGACTACTTGTTTACCACAGGGGCCAGCCG
>DATEUS010000275.1:0-6245 GCA_035282985.1 Candidatus Acidiferrales bacterium | reverse complement strand
GCCGGGATTCAGGGGGGGGTGATTGGGGGCATCTCGCCCTATGCAACCCCGTGTCCGTCAAGGGCATCGTACCGTTGTAGTCCAGAGATTTCTAGATAATGGAAGAATCCTCTTGACAAATGAAGTACGCTTGGGCACAATTGCTAGTTGACGGAGGCCAAAGATGGCTAGGGTAGCAACTAGGAAACTGGGCCTCGAGATTGACAGAGGGCTTTATGCCCAGCTCGACCGCGTGGCGAGGGCCAACGGGCAGACCCGGCGCTTCCTGCTGGAGAGAGCCTTGAAGCACTACCTGGAGGTTATTGTGCCTTCGCAGGGAACTATTCGACCGCAGGTGATGGTGCATTTTCGCAACTCGGTCGACAAGAACCGTAAACTCCTGGAGCTGCTGGCGCGCTAGATGCCGGGGTACTTCTACCCCACCGTCGCGGAAGCAATCCAGATACACACACAATTGATTGAGGAATTTGGCGGCTCTCACGGCCTCCGAGATCGGGGGCGGCTAGAGGCCGCCATTTTTCGTCCGCAGATTGGATATTACAACAGCCTGCTCGAGGAGGCGGCTGCCTTGATGGAGAGTCTGGGCAACAACAACGCCTTTATCGATGGGAACAAGCGCCTCAGCTTTGCCCTGACAGACGTCTTTCTGCGATTGAATGGATTGCAATTGGAAGTGGATCCAGTGGCAGCCCACCATTTCATAACTGAGTCCATGGCTAGAGCTGGCTTCCGCTTTGCCGCGATCCTTTCCTGGCTGGAGGCACACGCGGTTCAACCGCCCAAAGCATAGTTGTCCACACTGCCTGCCGGCTCATCTCCCAGCGCGCCTTCCAGCAAGTCCTAGCTCTATAGTTGCTAGTGCAGACGAGATTCCACCAAATCTTGGCCAGACCGGCCCGAGCATTGAACTTTAGGTTAGGCGATCGTCTTTGAAGATTCGATCTGACCTATACCAAGCAGGGTTCGAAATGTTTGGCTCGGCAGCAAAACACCAATTGTTCTCGGAAGTCATCGACGGCGGTCGATTCTCATATACAACCTGCGACAAGATCGTTTCACCATCTCGGGCCAACGGCTCGAGCTTGGCAGCGAAGGTAGCAGGGTCACCGAGAAACACCAACTTGTTTCTATTGCGTATACCGACGCGGGCGACAACAACTGAACCATAGTCAATAGCGATTCCACAGGAAACCGCTGGAAGGCCGTGCTGCGCCAAAACTGGATTAAGAACCTTGTACATCACGGTTTGCATCCAAAAGGCAGCCCGAACAGCATCGTGGATAGGCTGGGGGCTCTTGTCCCCAGCGGGTTTCCAAAACACTCCCATTATCCTGTCGCCTGCACAGTCCACGACGGTGCCGTTGCAAAAAGCTACTACGCGCGTCATTTCACTCACAAAAACTTGCAGAGCAAGCAAAGTCATTCGTCTTGGGTTCTGGCTGACCATTGCCGAGAAGCCTCGAAGGTCGTTGTATAGAACTGCAGCAACCAATCTTCTTCCGTCCGCCAGACCAAGTTGCTCAGGCTCAGGTAATGCCAAGCCGCGGGTGATTTCTCCGTCCGCTGCCCTCGCCAGTTCGGCTGTCACACGGTTCCATGACGCCTTCAATGTGAGGTTCTGATGCGACACCAGAGTACGCAACGGAACAGTGACTTGAGCCTGCCTTAACCTTTTCTTTTGCACTCCGGCTAGAAGGGCTAGCAAGTCCGGGGGTGGCCTCATGGGCTATCCTCTCTGCTGCACCGTCCCGAGAATAATCAGAGCGAATACAATCCCGATAAACCAAGACAAGAGACAAACCTTCATTCCATTCTGGGCCTCTCTGAGTCCACGCATCTTGGCGTTCACAATGTGAGCGATTTCGTAGACTTGGTCGGACACGTTGCGAAGTTCCAATTCAGGGTCCATTGCTGTGAGTGCCTGATAGTAGCTTTCATTGGTTGGGTGAAGCATGACGTGTTCTGAATACATCAAGTCCCGTCTTATCTCGACTGTCGAATAGTGGGACGCACCCCGGACTAGAACTACCTCGTATATGATAATAAGTGTAATTACAATCCCGGCGATTGCAAAAACCGCCCAGGAAACCCAAAACGCTGCCATCAGGGTTGCCGAAACTTGGTGGAGAGCCATGTGAATGACCGCTTCGCGAACAGTCCCGACGCCCGCACCGAACAGGAATATGACAATGACCACCAGTGAGCCTGCCTTCGTGTCTCCGAATCTCGCGAGTGACTGCAGATTGTCGAAGTTATGGCGCGCGAAACGGATTGCTGGCGCATCCGCTGCTGGCATCGTTGTGCCTCCCACGTTGCTTTAGGCTAGCGCCCTTCGCAGAAACGGAATGAGCCGCGCGCGCGCCCGGCGGGTTACCGCCGGGGAACGTCGGCGCGGCTGATGGCAGACCCTAGCCGGGAGGAAACACGTCCCACCGCGGCCCGCACGAAGGACACGACCCCTTCGGCCAACTGACGGATGATGCCACTCGTCTCCTGGCTCATCAGCCCCAGGCAGAAGCTCAGCAAGACAATGAAGTAGAACTTGTTCCCCTCTTCCAGCAGGTAGTCTTGCATCCAGGTTCCCTCGCCGTACCACTCCACGAACTCCAGCACCACCACCATCAGGATGACGGAGAGAAAGGGCGCCCGCAGCGCGGTAGAGACATACCAGAGCTGGTACCAGCGGTCGAAATCCCGCCGGGTGAGGTAGTAGGTGGCCAAGAACAACAACCCGCAGAGCACGCCGAAGCCGCTCCAGAAGGCGACTTCGAAGTATTTCATCGGGCCCCACTCGGGGAAGGGCTCAAAGGTGGAGAAATCAAGGCTGCGGACGCCGTGGGTGAGCAGGTAGAGAAGAATGAGCAGCCCCAGGGCGACCGTCAGCCCAAACACCGTGCGCTTGCCGGCCGCGTAATCCTCGGCTGTGATCAACTCGCGCTGGATCAGGTCCACGCTGTGGTCTACTGCGCGCCACTCCTTCTCCACCTTCAAGAGTTCCTTGTCGGTCGCCGCCGGCCCGAGCGCGTTGTATTGTTCCCACACTTCCAGCCAGGCTTTCCAGGCCGCATCGCACGCGTCCCGCAGCGCGTTGTCCTTCTTCGCGTTGGGATCGTCCCGCAGCCGCGGGTCGAGCGTATAGCGCCGGATACGGATTTGCGTTTCGTTCAGGTCGGACTCCAGCTGCTGTTTTTTCCGTTCCAGTTCCTTGTCGGCCATGGCGCACCTCTAGGGTGACACGCTCACTTGAGCGCCGGTTTTCTCCGTGCGGATCTCGATCTTCTCCCCGTCAGAGAGCATGACCACGGTGCCGTCTTCGGGGGTCACCCAGAGGCCCCGGCGGCGCTCGATCTGCCGCCAGCGCTTCCCCGGCTTGTCGTAGGCCCACACGCGTCCTGGCTGGGAAGAGGGCTCACCTTCGTCATGGTTGCGGAGCCAGTTGTTGTAGTTCTGCATGGTGGAGTGGCGCGGATGCTTGTAGCGGGCATTGGTGCCGACCTCCTTCTTGCCGCTTGACACCACCACCGTCTTCGGGTTGACGGCGGCGATGAACGGCAGCGTGCTGGAGGTATCCGAGCCGTGGTGACCCGCTTTCAGCACCATCACCCGCAAGTGCTCGCGCTCCCCGGGTTCAAAGTCGTTGACCATCACCTCCTCGGCATGCTCCTCGGCGTCGCCGCCGAAGAGAAACGACGTCTTCCCGTAGGTGAGCGACACCACCACGGAGCGGTCGTTGGTGTTGGACAGTTCGCGGACGGCCCAAGGGACGAGCAGCCGGACGCCGACCTGCGGGCAGAAAGCCAAGTCGGCAAAGCCGGTTTTCTTTCCCGCGACGTAGGTGATCTCGGCGTCGCTCACCTGGCGCCGCCGCACCTTGTCGAGCTTGGCCCAGAGGGCGCTGTCGAACTTCTGCCCGTTGTCCACGTAGACGTCCACATCAAAGGTTTCCAGCACCCACTGCATGCTGCCGATGTGGTCCGCGTGGGGGTGCGAAGCCACCACCAGGGCAAGCTTCTTGGGCCGGTCGCGGAATTCATCGAGCAGGGCCTGGCGAAAAGCTTTCGAGCTGCCGGGGTAGCGGGTGTCGCCCGAATCAATCAGCAGATAGTGACTGCCGTCCGGGCAGCGCACCAGGATGGCGTCGGCCTGGCCGACATCGAGGAAACGCACTTCCAACTGCCCGCTCGGGTCCTGGGCGTAGGCCGCCGGCGTCGCCCACACCGCTGCCAGCAGCAAGAGGCCAACGCCCAGGGCCCGTCGCAAGAGTTGCATCATGGCGCCACTCCAGCTAGGTGAATGCAAGAAGGCAGCTCGTTGCCGCGATTCTACCACCAAGCCTCCGTGTCAAGCGTCAGATTTCAGATTTCCCGTCCGGCTCGGGAGAACAGGGACAACAACGGATGCTCTTGCCGGTCAGCGGAGGGCGCGGCGGAGGAAAGGGATGAGCCGCGCGCCCGCCCAGTAGTTGAAGGGGAACTTCCCGAGCGTGTAGTGGCCGCAGGGCAAGAGCAGCCGCTCGTAGGCGATGCCCTGCTCTTCCAGAGCCGCCCAGGCCCGGCGCGTGAGCTCGGGCGGAAACGATAAATCGTAGCGGCCGGACACTAGGAGAATCTTTTTCCCCGCTCCTTTGAGGCGCGACACAAACGGATAGGGGCTGATGGGCGCCCAGAAGTGGCGGAGCTCGTCCGCGCTCACCTGCCCCTCCAGCCCCGCCCAGACGTGCGCCGTGCTCAAGCCGGTGCGCACCACGTCGCCGAAATACGTCGAGACGTGCAGGAACACGCCGGCCGTGAGCGCCGGCTCGTGCGCCAGCGTGATAAAGCCGACCGAAGAGCCGATGCTGGTGCCGAGGATGCCGAGCCGGGTGTAGCCCTGCTGCTCGAGCCAGCGCACCGCGCGCCGGGCGTCGAGCACCGCCTGGCGCGAGGCCTGGAGCGTCAGCCCGAGGTTCGCCGAGACCATGTAGTCGGCCCGCTCGAGCCCCGCCGGCATCCGGTTGTCGTGGTAGGGCAGGCTCAAGCGCAGCGCGCTCACCCCGCAGCGCGCCAGCACCCGGCAGAGGTTGACGTGGCCGTCCGCCGCCGCGTTCCACTGCGGCAGCACCACCACCGCCCGCCGCGGCCGGCCGTTCCGCGAGTCGGCGGCGGGAAACCACCGTGCCGCCACCAGGTTGTTTTCCGGGAAAGGCGAGTCGAGCGCGCTCGGGAAAGTCAGTCGGTCAGCATCGAGCTGGTACCACTCGGCCGGGCCAGCGGCGAAGAAGCGGTCACTCGCAGCCAACGCCTCGTCAGCGTAGCGGCGGAAGAAGGCGCGGGGGTCGTCGCGGTGCGCGTCGCCGCCCACAAGCTCCAGTCCCCAGGCGAAGGGACGCGTCGCCCGGCGCTTCTCGGCGCGCCAGTAGGCCCGCTCGAGAGAATGAATCGCTCGCTGCAACATGGGCAAACAGCGATTATTGCGGGCGGCCCGAGAGCGTGTCAAGCCGAGGCAGCACGCCGCAAGCTGGCTGTCGCCCGCGAGATTTGCCATAATGACCGCCGCATGAACCGCCTCACCGTTACCGTCATCACGCTCAACGAAGAGCGCGCCCTCCCGTGCGCTTTGGCTTCGGTCCGCGGCCTCGCCGACGAAATCCTGGTGGTTGATTCGGGCAGCAGCGACGGGACACGCGAGATGGCCCGCGCCCACGGCGCGCGCGTCCTTGAGCACGCCTGGACGGACTTCAGCGACCAGAAAAACTTCGCCGCCGCCCAGGCCGCGCACGACTGGATCTTCAGCCTGGACGCCGACGAGGAGTTGAGTCCGGCGCTGCAGGAGGAATTGCGACGCTGGAAGGAAACCGACCCCGCGGCGGCCGCCTACGAGATGCCGCGCCGGGCGCGCTACCTTGGCCGCTGGATCCGCCACTCCGGCTGGTACCCCGATTACAAACGGCGCTTGTATCGCCGCGACCGGGCGCGCTTCGTCGGCGCCCTGCACGAGTCGCTCGAAGTCGACGGGAGCGTCGGACGCCTCCAATCCGACCTCTACCACCACACCTTTGCCACGCTCGCCGAGCACCGCGCGCAGGTCGAACACTACAGCCGCCTCACCGCGCGCGCTCTCTACGCCGCGGGCCGGCGGCAGTGGCTTCTGCCGCTGCTCGTCAGCCCGCCGTGGATGTTCCTGCGCACGTATTTCTGGAAGCTCGGCTTCCTCGACGGCGCCGCCGGCTGGCACATCGCGCGGCTGACGGCGCGGACGAGTTACCT
>DATEUS010000274.1:0-4498 GCA_035282985.1 Candidatus Acidiferrales bacterium | reverse complement strand
GACCGTCCTTATCAAAGCCGGCCACCAGGCGACCCACGTACCGATAGGCGCCGCTGGTGGTCACGACCAAGACGTTGTGCTCATCAGCATCCTGCACCAGCAACGGGTAGCAGCGCGGCTGGCCGCAATCGAAGACCGCAGACTCGTCGCCGGGGATGAGTAAGGTCTCCGGGTTGGCCAGGAGTTCGTCGCCTCCGCCGGCCACAGTGATGTCCACGCCCGAAAGCTGCGGAATCAACGCCAAATCCTCATCAATGCTCTGCAGGTGGCTGATGAGGATGATCTTGTTGACGCCAAAGGCTTCGAGTTGGTCCACCTCGGCCTGAATTGCACCGACAACATCAGCATCGGCCACCACATTGCGCGGGCTGGAAATGAACGAGAGGCTGGGGGTGGTGGCCCCAATGATCCCGATGCGTTCCCCGCGCACTTCCACCACGGTGCTGGCGGCGATGCGACCGGCATTGGCCAAGTCCTGCAGCCGCGGCTCGCCGCTGACGTCGAGGTTGGCGCTCAGGAAGGGAACGTCGGAGAGGAAGCCACTGATGAAGTCGGCCAGCACATCAGGGCCGAAGTCAAACTCGTGGTTGCCGATGGCGATGGCGTCGTAGCCGACCAGGTCCATCAAAATGGTGTCGTAGAAGGGGACACCCTTGTCCAGGCTGGCATTGAACTCTGGCCCAGCCAGATAGTTATCGCCCGAAGAGACCATCACCATGCCGCGCTTGCCACCTTCCCCGAGGGCGTCGCTGCGCGGCGCGTGCTCGGCCGCAAACTTGAGGTTTCGTACCAGGGTGAAGAAGCGCGCTGCCCCGCCGAAATCCTCCAGGCCGCTGCCGGCGTTGATGAGCCGTGACTCGCCGTCGTTGTTGTGCAAGACGGTCAACCAGAAATGAACTTTGGGTTGCGTGCCCTCGGCCGTGATGACTGCGCTGGTCGTGACAGCCACGACGGCCAGCAAGACTGAGAGGGTGAACAGACCGAGGCCCGTTCGTCGAGAACCAGAGAGTCGGTTCATTCTCATGCCCTTTCCTCCTTGTGGTTCAATTGCCCTCCGCCAAACCTGTTCCCCAAAGGAAGCTGGCGATCTTGAGAGAGTGGTCCCGGGAGTACATGGCGACGACAGTTCCTTGCTAAAGCAGGTAGACCCGCAGCCTAGCGCCATTGCCTGGCGTCGTCAACACTTTTTCCAGTCAGTTACGGCGAGGGTCTCAAAACTCCTCAAGAGAGTGCAGAACCACCTTTACAGGTCGGCGGATCAGGTAAGTACATCCTGGCCAGTATGCAGGTGCTCGACTCCGCCGCTGAGGCCATTCTGGCCACGTCCGAGCAGGCCACCGGGACAAGCAGAACGGCTTGTGACGGACAACGTGACAAAGTCAACAGATTGACAGGCTGTCTCTCCCGGCCTACCATTGGCGCAACACAGGCGAACCAAAGGGGGGAGTTCAATGCCGACGTATATCCACTTGTTCTCCTTCACCCAGCAAGGGATTGAGCACATCAAGGAGGGCCCGAACCGCCTCGAGGTGGCCAAGAGAGCTTTTGCGGGCATGGGAGGCAAGCTGAAGGAGTTTTACTTCGTCTTCGGTCATCACGACCTGGTGGTGATCAGCGAAGCTCCGGACGATGCCACCATGGCCAAGATTGTTCTGACCTTCGGCTCCCTGGGCAATGTCCGCTCGGAAACTCTGCGGGCCTTTACCGAGGAGGAGTACCGCAAGATTGTGACGGCGTTACCCTGAGAGCGGCCGGGACCAAAGGGTCCATGACCGGGGCCGGGAGAAAAAGCAGTGGCGCGCCTGGCGCGATTCGAACGCGCGACCTCTGGTTCCGGAGACCAGCGCTCTATCCACTGAGCTACAGGCGCGCGGTGCAAGCGTTCGGTTTCAGTGTACGCGGGGCGAAGATGAGGGTCAAGTCGCGGGGGAAAGCACGGCTAAGACCAGTCAGGGACGCCGCACTCAGGGCACTCGAGTTCGGTCAGTCTGAGCGCGCTCAGCAGCGGCTCGGCCGGGGGGAGGGAATCGGCCTCGGTCGCCATCCAGCGGCCGTAGGGTTCGCCGTAGCGGTCGAGCACAAACAGCCCCACCGCGGCGGGCGCCTCAAGGTAGCGGCCCCGCACTCTGCCGTCACTGTCGGAGAGCAGGGGAAAAGGTAAGCGCAGCTCCGCCGCCAGCCGCCGACAATCGGGCAGCGGAGCAGGCAAGAGCGCAAGCACCTGCGCTTGATACTCGCCGTAGCGGCCCCGGTCGCGGGCCAGCTCCTGCAGACGACCCCGGCAGGCGGCGCAGTCGGCGTGGGGAAAGAAGAGCACCAGCGGCGTGCGGCTCTTGAAGTCCCACGAGGCCACCGCCTGGCCGTTGCTGGCAGGCAGCTCGAAGGCCGGGGCGACGAGATCGATTTTCACGCGCGGCATTGACGCCTGCAGCCCTAGCGGTTGTCGCGGATGATCTCGATGCGCACGCGGAAGCGGCCGCTGTTGTTCTGGTAGTTGTCGTCGTTGATGCCGAGGAAGAGCCGCCCGCTTTTCTCCACCGTGAAGGCGGCCTCCGCTCCGATGTAGAACGGCGTGGCCGTGCCGGCCTGACCGATGAGCCCAATGAGGGCACCTCGGCCGACATCGTTTACCGGCAGCGCGCGGATGAGGTCGCCCCACTCGCGCTCGCCGCCGTTGGGCCCGCAGGTCTTCGACGAGGTGTAGTGGATGGTGCCGTCAGCGCGGATGCGCAGCGAGTCGCCCGCCAGCAGATCGATGCCGGTGTCGGTCCACTCCTTGTCAGCCGGCACCTCGCGTTCCTGCACAGTCTGGCGCGTGCCAGCCGAGGCCGGGGCTTGGGCGGGCGCAGGCGGGGCTGTGGAAGCTGCGGCGGCACCGGCACCGGGGGCGTGGATGCGGGCGGTGTAGGCGCCGCGGACTCCTTGGAGCGAGCGAGCATTGATTTGCAGAAAGATTTCGCCGTCCTTGCGGGCCTCGAACTCGCCGCTGTCGCCGACGACGTGGTAGATGGCGCTCTGCGCGCCGCCGACCATGGCGATGAGAACGCCGAAGCGCTCGCCCGGGAAGGGCCAGGACTCGCGCGCGTCGAGCCCTTTGGGGCCGCTGACGCGGCCGTCGGCGAACTGCATTTCACCGCTGGCGGTGATCTTGACTTTCTCGCCCCGGCGCACTTGAACGCCGGTGGCGACGACCTCCTGCTTGCCGTCGAGGACAATGAGTTTCTCCGCCGGGGCGCCGGCCGGCGCTGCCGCAGAGGCGTCGAACTCGATGCTCTCGACCGCGTCCACCAGCAGGATCATGCGGTCCTGGTGTTCCGCGTGAGCATCAGCGGTGGCTACACTCACCACGAACTCCCCGTTGCCGAAGCGGACCACCTGGCCCTTGATCACCCGACCGTTTTTCAGCTTGATGGTGTCGGCGGGCGCCGCCAGAGCCAGGCTCAGGAAAAACAGGCAGGCAAGAGACACGGTGAAGCACCGCCTCGCTTCAATCTTCATCGTCGTTGTCCTCCGGGAGTAGTTCTCCGAAAGCGTACTCCTCCGGTGAAAGAGGGTCAAGCATCGGCTGATTGAGTGCAAGAGGACACGCAAGGCCGCGGCGGCGCTAGGCCGCCGCTGCAGGCGAGGGCGGCGCTATCCGGGCCAGCATCGTACCTAGCAGCGGGTAGCGCGGGCCGAAGAAGTGCAGCGTGTAGGCTTGGAAGAAAACCATCGCCGGCGCGGAGATGACAGCGATGACGTAGAGGACAAACATCACCGCCAGCGAGCCCAGCAGCACGGCGAGGCCAATCGTGTAGTAGTTCCAGGTGAGCCCGGCGGCCGAACCGGCCAAGAGAATGGCGGCGCCCACCGCCCCCAGAGCGAGAATAAGCACCAGCAGGACAATCACATTGATGATGCCGAAGAGGATGGCGCTCCCCACCGCCAGCACGATTTTCATCAGCACGTAGCCGCCATAGGCCATCTTGTCGGCCGCCAGCAGGGGGAGCAGCCGCCGCCACGCCTCCAGCACCCGCAGGTTTTCCAGGGCCATCAAAGGGACAACGAAGTCTTTGGCCAGAAGCGAAACGAGCATGCCGAGCAGAACCACTCCCACCACGACAAAGAAGAGCGTCACCCCCCCGGCTAGCAGCAGCCCCACATGCTGGTCGGGCTGCTGGAAAACTCCGGCCCGCCAGGCAAAATACACAGGCCCACCGACCAGCACGGCCAAGACTCCCAGCAGCGCCAGGGCGAAGCTCATCTGAAAGAGGAAGTAGCTGCCGCCCGGTTCCTGCCACCGGCGCCAGCCCTCGTTCAGCCGCGAGCGGTCGGTGAGCACGGTGTCGAAGAGCACGAAGCGAAAGACGCTGGCAATGTAGACGGCGATCAGTCCCAGAGCAAACAAGACCACCAGGCCCAGCAGAATCCAGGGAAGATAGGTTTCCACCACGGTGCCGATGGGGTTGCTTCGGAAGAGAAACTCCTTGCCGGTTGTTCCGCTGCCCGAAGGGAGGGA
>DATEUS010000273.1:0-3641 GCA_035282985.1 Candidatus Acidiferrales bacterium | reverse complement strand
CCCGACGACGCCCGCATCGCCCAGGAAGAGTGCTTCGGGCCGGCGCTGCCCGTCTTCAAAGTGAAGGACTGGGACGAAGCTCTCGCCCGCGCCAATAACTCCGTGTACGGCCTGGGGTCGTCGGTCTGGAGCCGGGACCTGAACGCCGCCCTCGGCGCCGCCGAGCGCCTGGAGTCGGGCTACACCTGGATCAACTCCGCCCAAATCATCTACGACGAGCTGCCCTTCGGCGGGGTGAAGTGGAGCGGCCTGGGCAAGGAGCACGGCTCGGAAGCGCTCGATTATTACCTGGAAACAAAGTCCGTAGTGGTGGGCGGCGGCTAGCAAGGAGGGAATCGTGGCGGAAGAACTGGTTCGCTATCGCGTCGAAAACGGCGTCGCCACCCTGGAAATCTCGAACCCTCCCGCCAACACCTACAACCTCGACCTCTTGCGGCAGCTCGACGCCCGCATCGTCGAGGCGCGGCTCGACGCCAACGTGCACGTGATTCTGCTGCGCGGGGCCGGCGAAAAGTTTTTCAGCGCCGGGGCCGACATCAAGTTCATCAACGACGCCTCGGCCGAGCTGCGCTACAACTTTTCGCTCTTCGGCCACGAGATGCTGAACCGGCTGGAGAATACGCCCAAGCTGGTGGTGGCGGCCCTGAACGGCCACACCGTCGGCGGCGGGCTTGAGATCGCCATGGCCGCCGACATTCGGCTGGCCAAGAAAGACGGCGGGCGCATCGGGCTGGCGGAGGTCAATCTGGGGGTGCTGCCCGGGATGGGGGGGACGCAGCGGCTGGCGCGGCTGGTGGGGCGCAGCCGGGCGCTGGAGTTGGCGGCCACCGGCGCCACGTTTTCTTTCGAGGAAGCGCAGGAGTACGGCCTCGTGAACCACGTCCTCGAGAAGGAAAACTACTGGGACGACGTGCTCGCTTACGTCGGCCAGTTTGTCCCACCCAACAAGTCGAGCCTGGCCGTCGGTCTTATCAAGCGCGCCATTCAATCAGGAATCGAAGGGTCCCTGCAGGAGGGGCTGGCGCTCGAGCGCGAGGTGCTGGCCCAGGCCTTCGCCAGCGAAGACGCCGCCGAAGGGATGAAAGCCTACCTGGAGAAGCGCGCCGCCAAGTTCAAAGGCCGCTAGGGGTCGGCGCCCTTCGACTCGTCGCGCTGGCGTGGCTCCGGTACGGGCACGTGGGGAGAGGGTTCAGAGAATCTCCCCGGCTTCCGGCATTGCGCCGGCGGCTTAGGACCAGAGAACTTGCCAGGAAACCCGGAACCAGTTCAACATCAGGCGCCAGTCCCGCCGGAAGTCCCTTCTAATCTCCGAAAAGCGCAAGCGGAGAAGGTGTTTGACGAGCAGTCGCCAGAACGGCCGGAGCAAGTGTGCACCCGTGCAGAATAAGCCCCAAATCAACCACGCCGGCATACCCAGGACAGCCTCCCAAGCCCGCTTGAGGGGAACCCCGAGCTCTTCGCCAGCGCGAGTGATCAACGAAGGCTTTTCCGGGAAGTTCAGCGACGGAACGGGGAGACCCGATTCCCGAAGGTACTCACGCGACTTGCGCTTCACTTCGACTTTGTCTTCTTCCAGCACGAGAGGCTTCTGGTGCGGAAGGCAAGACGGATCCCAATAGCTTAGACAGGCCTTCCAACCGACTGCGGTTCCCCTGTCGGGAACGACCTTTAGGAAGACGAACTGGCGGGGTTGTCGAGTCAGCCGCTCTTCCCGGCTGAACACGGTCGTCCAGGTACCGGTGTTGTAATACCAGGCTTGCTCTTGTTCGATCTGCCAAACATCGGGATCGTGGGTGTGGCCATAAGCAAGGAAACGGGGCGGGGCGCCGTTTTTTTTGGCCGCCGCGAAGCGTTGCGCAGCCGCCCGGCGAAGATAGCGTTCGTCTCCCCCGGAAAAGAAATCGGCAAAGAACGGCAGCGCCACGGCGACCAGCGCGAACAGCCACTTCCATTCCAGGTAGGTTGCTGCCAGCGCTTTGTAATCGAACCCCGGCTCTTGCACTGTTTGGAAAAACCTCAACAGCATGGCCACCACGGCCCCTAGGAACAAGAGAACGTAGGTGCCATAAACGGGCTTAACCACTCTTCGCAAGCGTATCCAAACGGGCGGAAAACTGAGGGCGCGCAGCAGGGGGCTTATTTTTCGCGCAAAGATCTTGACGGCTCCCCAGGGATGGCTTTCCCAAATCTCCCGGATGGCCTCGGCCGTGGGCTTGACATTGTCGGCGTAGGAGAAGTGTCTTTCCACTTCGTTAAAGAAATAGCGAACGAAAATCGACCCAAAGGGGAACTCGAGATAGGTCTCTCCGCGGGAAGGATCAGAGAAGAGGGGATTGACCGGACGGCGAAAATCCAAGAAAGCATTGGCCGGCTCGTGCTGATTGCCGTGCTCGACATACAAGGGGCCATCACAATAGGTAAATTCGCAAAACTGCAGCATCCCTCCCTGCGTCCAGAGGGGCTCCGGCTTCTCGAGGAACCGATCTTGGGCCCAAGGATCGAGGGGAGCCGCGACTACTGCCCCTGGCGCGCCCAGGCTGGCCACCAAGGTCTCCACAAACTTCTTCCGCACGTCCGGCCAGTGCCACTCGGCATCATGGTTTCCCTTGGTTATCACCAGGTCGTTCCCCGCGTGGAGGAATCCAGCCAGAGCTTGGAAAAGTCGCGTATGGCCTTCGGCCACCCGCTCCAGTTTCCAAGCGCTCTTGAGTGGGCTGGTGGCCAAGCCGTCCGCGCGCTCCACGTCAATAATCGGGCGCTCGACTCCGGGCCAGAGTTTCCATTTTTTCGGCCCACGCGGGGGCCAAAGCAGGATCTGCAGGAACTCCACAAAGTCGCCGTTGATGACCAGTCGCCACTTCGGCTTCGGAACTCTGTCCTGTGGACGCTCTTCCTCCAGTCCGCACAGAAAGGCGGCAAACTCGTCGTCGAAGAAGAAGTCCTCCTCCCGTTGGTAGAAGTAGGGAGTCTCGGGCCGTTTGCCGGGGCCCAGGTGAAGGTCACTTACAACCACGTAGCCCAAGAGTTCAGTATTCATGGTCGCGCTCTTTGCTGCCGGTATTCCTTCTCACAGTCGATCAATTGTCAGCTTCGCTGTTGAAAGAATTGGTGCCGGGGGCGGGAATCGAACCCGCGACCTAGGGATTATGAGACCCTCGCTCTGCCACTGAGCTACCCCGGCCTGCCCGCCGCAGGCAGGCCGCCTGTCGAAGGCGGGCCCGCACCACGGTACTCTCCCGATGGTAACGGCAGCCCGCCCGGGCGTCAATCGGGCGCCGGCCTTCCTCCCAGAAAAAAACTCAAAAATTCCTCTTGCGTATGAAACCCATTCGCGGCAACTTACATCTTAGGAAGTGTAACGCCCGGCGGGCTCGCCGGGATTGAAGGAGCGAGGGCGAAGGAGTCAGGGATGCTGCTCAAGACCCTGGACGCGATCCAGACCAGGCTGGAAGAGTTCGACGTGCTCGACCTGCCGCCCTACGTCGCCAGGGTGGTCCGCTGGGTGGAGCGGCATCCGAAGACCGTCGTGGCCGGCGCCCTCGTCGTGTTGATGGCCGTCGCCCTCACCCAGACCCCGGGCGAGCAGCCCGTCGAGCCCGACGCCTACTCGGATCACACCCCGCTGTTTATCTAGTGCGCCT
>DATEUS010000272.1:0-5463 GCA_035282985.1 Candidatus Acidiferrales bacterium | reverse complement strand
AACTCCTTCAGCAAGGGGGCCACCGCCAGGGCTTCCCCGACCGACACGGCGTGGACCCAGATGGCGCCGGGCGCCGGTTGCCGCAAAGATTCGGGCACGCGCCCCAGGCGCGCCCCCAGGTTGTGCAGGTACTTGTTCTGCCGCAGGCCGCGCAGGAGAAAGTAAGGGCTAAGCAGCACCAGCGCCGCTGCCAGCATCAAGCTGTAGAGAAGATGCATGGGCCGATTCGCCTGCGCCCCGCAGGGTCGGGCTTGTTCAACCGGCGGCTGAAACTCCGCTATTATAGCTCAGGGTGCCAGATGCATCGCTGCGCCTGCCAAGTTGTTCTTTGCCTGACGCTAGCGGCGGTGGCGTTGGCCGCGCAAGAGCCGCCCGCCTCGTCGGAAGCGCAAGGTTTCCTGGCTCGCGACTCTGACCAGGGCGTCACCATTGCCGCCCGGCCCATCCCCGACACGCCCGAGGCAGAGAAGATCTTCGGCAAGAACGCCGCGCCCACGCGCGGCGGCTTCCTGCCGGTTGAGCTGCTCATCCTTAACGAGCGAGACGAACCCATCGCGCTGAGCCTGGAGCGGGCCGAAGTCAACAGCGACGACGAGCGCTTCGAGCAGGCCGACCCGGAAGCCGTCGCCCTCGCTCTTCATCCCCTGCCGGAGAGTGTGCAACCCAAAGGCGGGACCGGCCCCCGGCTGCCGGTGCCGTGGCCGCAGGGCCCGAAGGTGCCGAAAGACAAGAAGCGCGCCGAGCGTGAGGAGGCGGAAGCAGCGCTGCGCAGCCGGCAGTTGCGGGCGACGCGGATAGCAGCCCAGGGCCGCGCCCGCGGGTTTCTCTACTTCGACCTGCGCGGCGCCAGCATTGACCTGCGCCAGGCGGTTGTCTACATCCCCGAGGTTGAGGGCGTGACCAGTGGCGAGGGCCTGCTCTTCTTCGAGATCTCCCTCAAACCCTACGCCCAGCCCTAGCAGGATGCTACGAGACTCACCATACTTGTCATTCCGAGGCCGTAGGCCGAGGAATCTGCTTTTCTTTCTGCCGATTGGCAACGACAAACAGATTCCTCCCCCTCGGCTCGCTCCGTCCCGCTGGCAAGCGCGGGACAGGCTCGCGCGGGGTCGGAATGACAGTGAGCCACTTTTTGAGTGCCCAAGTGGGCGGCGACGGGAAGCGCCGCCAGCGTGTGATAGAATGCCGTGCGGTTGGGGCGTTGTCAGGTTCCGCGCACGGCCGAAGGTGAATTCTTTTCCATGTCCAATCTGCTCGCCGACTTGAACCCTGAGCAGGAACGGGCGGTCACCACCACTGAAGGCCCTTTGCTGGTGGTGGCCGGGGCGGGCGCGGGCAAGACCCGGGTCATCACCTACCGCATCGCTTACCTGATCGAGCAGGGCAAAGCGCGGCCGGAAGAAATCCTGGCCGTCACCTTCACCAACCGCGCCGCCGACGAGATGCGGCAGCGGGTGGCGCAACTGGTGCCGGGCTCGGCGGGCCGACCCTGGACCTCGACCTTCCACTCTTTCTGCGCCCGGCTGCTGCGGCGCGAAGCGCCGACGCTGGGCCTGCCGCGCGATTTCTCCATCTACGACGAGGACGACCAGACCCGCCTGGTGCGCAGCCTGCTGAAAGAATTCGGCGAGGATCCCGCAGGGCGGGACGCCTGGGTGGCGCGCGGATTGCTGGAGCGCATCAGCCGAGCCAAGACCGCCGGGCGCACGCCGGAAGAGTGGCAGGCCAGCCCGAACCCGCTGGAGCGGCGCCAAGCAGAGCTCTTCCGCCGCTACCAGCAGGCGTTGCGGGCGGCGCGGGCGCTCGATTTCGACGACCTGCTGCTGGAAGCAGTGCGCGTGCTGGCCGAGCATCCGGCAGTGCGCGCGCGCTGGCGGCAGCGGTTCCGCTACCTGCAAGTGGACGAATACCAGGACACCAACCCGCCGCAGTACGAGTTGATCCGCCTGCTCGCGCCGGCGACGGAGGCAGAGGGAGAGAAAGCCAACGTCTGCGTGGTGGGGGACGAAGACCAGTCCATCTACGGCTGGCGCGGCGCTGACTACGGCAACATCTTCCGCTTCGAGAAGGATTTTCTTGGCACGCAGCTTATCCTGCTGGAGCAGAACTACCGCTCCACCCAGCCGATTCTGAACGTGGCCACCGCCGTCATCCAGAACAACCGCACCCGCAAGGGCAAAGTGCTGTGGAGCGAGCGGAAGGAAGGCCCCAAGGTGCAGGTTTGCGAAGCCCCCGACGCCTTGGCCGAGGCGCAGTTTGTGGCCGAGCAGCTCTGGCGCCGCCGCCGCGAGGATCCGCAAGCGAAGCTGGCGGTGCTCTACCGCACCAACGCCCAGTCGCGCCTTTATGAAGAAGCGCTGCGGCGTTTCGACCTGCCTTACAAGGTGGTGGGCGGCTTCAGCTTCTACAAGCGCGCCGAGGTGCGCGACCTGTTGGCCTACGTGCGGGCGGCGCGCAACCCGGCCGATGAGCAGAGCCTGCTGCGCATCCTGAACGTGCCGCCGCGCGGCATCGGCACCACGACGATGGAGCGGCTCAGCAGCTACGCGCACGAACACAACCTAGCGCTGTGGGACGCGCTGGAGAAGCTGGGGGTGGAGCGGCTGCGCTCGTTCCGCGAACTGATGCTTTCTCTCCAGGCAGCGCTGGCAGCAAAGCCGTTCGCCGAAGCGCTGGAGCACATTCTGCGCGAGAGTGGCTACGAAAACTGGCTGGAAGAGCAGGACACCCCGGAGGCCGACGGGCGGCTGGAAAACCTGCGCGAGCTGGTCGAGGCCGCCGCCGAGAGCGAGGCGCGGGGCGAGTCGGTGGAAGACTTCCTCGACCGCGCCGCCCTGGTCAGCGACGCCGACGACTACGATGCCACGGCTCCGGTCACGCTGATGACGCTGCACAGCGCCAAGGGCACGGAGTTCGACGCCGTTTTCCTGGTGGGGCTGGAGGAGGGTCTGCTCCCCCACAGCCGTTCGCTTGATGCCGACGCCGACATCGAAGAAGAGCGCCGGCTGTGCTACGTGGGGATGACGCGGGCCAAGACCGACCTCTACTTGCTGCGAGCGCTGCGGCGGCGCTCCTGGGCGGCGGGCGAAAGTGATGAAACCGAGCCCTCGCGCTTCCTGCTGGAAGTGCCGCCGGCGCTGGTTGAGCGCCTGGGCGAAAGCCCTGCGGTCGAGGTTGCCGGACGCAATGGCGACGACTGGAACTACGAGCCATTGGCGGAAGAGCGGACGCCGGCGTATCCACTGCGCGGGGGACGGCGCGGAGGCGGCTCGCGCAGCGCCGGACGTAGCCGTACAAGGCAGGAGGCGGACGCGCCCCACCCGCAGCGACACCGGCACGACCCCAGCTATCCGCTGGGCTGCACGGTGCGCCACGCCAAGTTCGGTGAGGGCACGGTCTTGGCGGTGGACGGCGAAGGCGCCGACCGCAAGATCGAAGTCCGCTTCACGAACTACGGGCGCAAGAAGCTCATCGAAAAATACGCGGCGCTGGAGCGCGTGTGACCAGCCAAGCCACGAGGTTCCAACGGATGGATAGCGACGTTCAGGCCATGGGCTTCCGCCCATGGCGGACAGGCAGGAATGCCTGTCCCACCAAACCAGCACGGCCAGGATGAATAACAACCAGTAGGGAGGAAGCTGTTTGAGCTCACAACTGTGGCGCACCAAGAGCGTTGACCGCCTGATCGAGGAGACCGAGGAGCCCGGCCATCGGCTGAAGAAAGTGTTGGGGGCGTGGAGCCTGGCGGCGCTGGGCATCGGCGCGGTGATCGGCGCCGGGGTGTGGACGCTCTCGGGCACCGCGGCGGTGGGGATGGAGGTGGCGGTGCCCTCCATCTGGCACGCGCCCGTGCTCGACCTGGCCTTGCACGGCTCCGAGGCCACCGGCATCAGCGGCCGACCGGGCGCCGGCCCGGCCATCGCCTTGAGTTACATCCTGGTGGCCATCGCCTGCGGCTTTGCGGCGCTGTGTTACGCCGAGCTGGCCTCGATGATTCCGGTGGCCGGCAGCGCCTACACTTACAGCTACGCCACCATGGGCGAGCTCGTCGCCTGGATCATCGGCTGGGACCTGGTGCTGGAGTACGCGGTCTCAAACATGGCGGTGGCGGTGGGCTTCAGCGGCTACCTGAACGGGCTCCTGCAGTACGTAGGGGTGCAACTGCCGCCGACGTGGAGCCAGCCGTTCTTCAGCGCCGGCGGCTACGGCGAGGGGATCTTCAACTTCCCCGCCTTCCTCATCGTGATGCTGCTGACGGTGCTGCTGGTGCGGGGTATCCGCGAGAGCGCGCGCGCCAACAACATTATGGTGACCATCAAGATACTGGCGATTCTGCTCTTCATCTTCGGCGCCGCCAAGTACGTCAGCATCGACAACCTGCGCCCCTTCGCCCCCAATGGCGCCCAGGGGGTGCTGACGGGCGCGGCGCTGGTTTTCTTCGCCTACATCGGCTTCGATTCCGTCTCCACCGCCGCCGAGGAGACCCGCAACCCGCAGCGGGATATGCCCATTGGCATCATCGCCGCGCTGATCATCTGTATGCTGCTCTATGTCGGCGTGGCGGTGGTGCTGACCGGCATCGTGCCCTACACGCAGATTGACCCGGCGGCGCCGGTCTCGAGCGCCCTGAAGCAGTTGGGGCTGGGCTGGCTGGAGTTCTGGGTGACGGTGGGGGCGCTGGTGGGGATGATCAGCTCCTTGATGGTCTATCAGCTCGGCCAGGCGCGCATCTGGTTTGCCATGTCGCGGGACGGGCTGCTGCCGCGCGCCTTCTCGCGGGTCCATCCGCGCTTCCAGACCCCGCACATCAGCACCTGGGTGGCGGGTTTCCTGGTGGCGATTCCGGCGGGCCTGTGGGACATCGGCGAGCTGGCCGAGCTCTCCAACATCGGCACGCTGTTCGCTTTCGCGCTGGTGTGCGGCGCGGTGATGGTGCTGCGGCGGCGGCGGCCCGACCTCAGCCGCGGTTTCCGCGTGCCCTGGTCGCCGCTGCTGCCGGTGCTGGGAATTCTGTGTTGCCTAATTCTGATGACTTCTCTACCCTTGATTACGTGGGGGCGGTTTTTTGCCTGGCTGGGGATCGGGCTGGTGATTTACTTCTCCTACAGCCGCCACCGCAGTGAGCTGCGAACCGCGGCCCCGGAGCCGCCCAAGGGAGCCTAGGACGACACTCGCAATGAAGAGAGGCTCAAGACGACGGCTGTGCGCCTCGGCGCTGGCGGTAGCGCTGCTGGCGGCGACGCTGGCTCCGCCCGCGCCCGCCTGGGAAGGCAAGGCCCACCGGCTCATCATCCTCCGGGCGGTGGAGACGCTGCCCTATCCGCTGCGCGCCTACTTTGAAACCCAGCGCTTTACCCTGGCGGATCTTTGCGAGAAGCCCAGCCAGTGGGGCGAAGAAGAGCCGCGACCCGAGCACGGCTTCATCCATCTTGACCACTACGGCCGCTACCCCTTCCCCGAGCT
>DATEUS010000271.1:0-5873 GCA_035282985.1 Candidatus Acidiferrales bacterium | reverse complement strand
CAAGCACTCGGCGGCGTGCCCCTGCTGGCAGTGCGTCATTCCCAGCAGGAGAAAGGCGCGGGCGTTCTCCTTGTTCACCTCGGTGGCTCTCTCCAGCACCTGCTGCGCTTCTGCCTGCTGCTTCAGGGCCAGCAAAGCCCGGGCCAGTTGGATGTAGGCTTCGTTGTAGTCGGCATGGATTTCGATGGCCTTGCGGAAGTGCTCCAGGCTGCGGTCGGGCCGTTCCTTCTCCTGCAGCTCCTGAACCCCCTTCGCGAAGGCCTTGCGCGCCGAACCGGGGACCTGCAATTCGCGGGCCGACACCAGCGGCTCGGTCGGCTGCTGAATGGTCACGATCACCGCTGGCTCCAGCAAGACCGTGACGGTTTTCTCCTGACAGGTATACCTGAGGTCGACACTGACCCGGGCCGGTTTGTACCCTTCGACTTCGACTTCCACATCGAACTGCTGCTGAAGCAGCGGACCGAACGCGAACCGTCCCTCCGAGCCGGTGAAGGTCTGGTCGACGGGCACATACCGGTTGGTGAGCTTGACCACCACCCCCTCGGCCGACTTGAAGACATCTCCATAGAGAACTCGGCCCGAAATCCCGCATTGTTGGTCCGGCATCTTGCGGATCCGGTTGCTGTTTGACTCTTGACCCTGCGCGCTCCCGGGCAGAGACAGGGTCAGCCCGGTGAACCCGAGAAGCAGTAATAGGAAGGTCAATGTTCGTCGAAGAAACATCCTGACCTCCTGACCGCCCGTTGCTTCTCTTCTACTCCTCCGCCTCCACCTTGGCAAGCGAATTATCCGTTACCGGCGCCCGCGTTCGGTACTGCGCAGGAAGGGGTGCGGCACGTACAGTGCGGGCACAGGTAGGGCGCCAGCCGCCGTCTTGCCGCAGAATGAAATCTCTGCTAGGATGTCTGCTTTGGGAAGGAGCCGAGAGAGCTGCTGTGAAAGCCGGCATTCATCCTGACTACCACGAGGTCATGGTTTCCTGCGCCTGCGGGAACACCTTCAAGACCCGCTCCACCATCAAAGGCAACGCCATCCGCCTGGAAATCTGCGCCGCTTGCCACCCCTTCTTCACCGGCAAGATGAAGCTCATCGACACCGCCGGCCGGGTCGAGCGTTTCCGGCGCAAGTACGGCGAGGCCACCACCGCCGGCCCTCGGCGCTAACTTCCCCCTGTCTTCCCGAGCCTGCCTGCGGCAGGCGACCCCGAGTCTGTCCCTCGACTTTCGCTCGGGACGGTCCCTCGACTCTCGCTCGGGATGGTCCCTCGGCTCTCGCTCGGGATGGTGAGCGAAAGTCGAACCGTCGAAGACGAGTCCAGGGATCTGCTTTTTCCGAGCCCAGCCGAGCGACGCCCCGCGGTCCCTGGGAACCCCAACACTTTTTGGCGGGGGATAAACCCCCGCCCTACCTGGCTTGGGGTTGTGTCAGTGTTTGGGTAGGGCGGGGCTTTACGCCCCGCCTATTGCTGGACCAGTACCGGGGCTTGCGGCCCCTGGCCGAGTTCAGTAGACTCCCTCACGGATTCTCCCTTCATGTTTGAGACGGCGCCGTCCCGGGCTTGCCCTGAGACCCACGCAGCAGGTCGAAGGGTCACGGAAGCCTCCGATGATTGAGACGGCTCCTCCGCGCGTTACTCTCCGCAACTACTTCTCTCGCTCCTACGACTCCGCCATCGCTGCCGCCCGCACCTGCTATTCGGCCACCCTCATCACCCCCGACCAGATTACCGACAAGCAGCGGGTCAACATCGGCGCCGCCACCTTCGAGGGCGGGCACCACACCGTCTACCAGCACGCCCACTTTGAGTTCGGGTTGGAGAACGTCAGCCGGCAGCTCGTCTGGAGCTTTCTGCACAGCCATCCCTTCTACAACTCCGAGCAGCAGTCGCAGCGCTACGTCCGTCTCGACCAGGTTCAGGCCTTCCTGCCGCCGATTGACGGCGAGGCCCGGCAGGTCTATGAGCAAGCGGTCGAGCGCGCCTGGGACTACTACCGCCAATTGAGCGCGCTCTTGCGCGACGACACCCACGCCGTGCTGGCCGACATCTGGCATCTGTCGGAGATGTCTCATGAGCGCCGCCACAAGAAGGTCAGCCGCCAGGCGGAGAAGAAGGCCATCGAGATTGCCCGCTACGTTCTTCCCATCGGCGCCTTCACCACCATGGTGCACACCCTGAGCGGCATTACCCTGCACCGGCTCTGGCGTATGCAGCGCGCCGGTGACACCCCCTACGAGGCCTCGCGGGTGGTGCAGGAGATGGTGGCGCGCGTGAAGGAGGTTGACCCGCAGTTCTTCGAGCGCGTTGGCAAGTCCCCGTTAACCGATGAACAGCTTCCGGAGTTAAGGTTTATGGAGGAGACCCGCCGAAGCCCGGAGGGCGGAGGCGGGCAGCCGTGCAGCAACGGCTTCCGCCGGGAAGTCGATGCTCAGCTCAACGGCCGCGTCTCTGTGCTGGTGGACTACTCCCCTAACGCCGAGCGTGTGGTGGCCCAGGCCGTCCGCGCCGTGCTGGGCCGCAGCCAGGCGGAGATGTCTGACGATGACGCTCTCGACGCCGTACTCAACCCCGCGCGCAATCGCTACCGCCTGGAGACGCTCAACGTCAGCGCTCACTCGCCGCTGATGCGCGCCCTCAACCACGCCACCTACACCTTCACCAAGCGCATCAGCCACACTGCCGACAGCCAGGACCAGCGCCACCGCATGGTGCCCGCCTCGCGGCCGCTCTTGCTGCTGACCGACTCGCCCGAGCCCGACTACATCACCCCCATGCTCATCCGCGGCAACGCCCGCGCCGGCGAGGTTTATCAACAGGCGATGGCCGAAGCCTGGCAGGCCAAGAACTGCCTGCTGGAGCTGGGCGTGCCGCGCGAGTTCGCTCTCTACGTGCTCCCCAACGCTACCGCCGTGCGTTTCGTCGAGTCGGGCGCCCTCATCCATCTGCTGCACAAGTGGACCATGCGTACCTGCTTCAACGCCCAGGAGGAGATCTACCAGGCCTCGATGGAGGAGATTGAGCAGGTGCGGCAGGTGCACCCGCGCCTGATGCGCTATGTCGGCCCGCCCTGCTACTTCCGCGCCGGCATCGCCTCGCCCATCTGCACCGAGGGCTCCCACTTCTGCGGCATCAAAGTCTGGGAAACCTTCCCCACCATCCACCGTCGCATCTAACCTGGCGATGTGGGTCCCTTGCCCGAGCCCCGAGGCTCCTGCCTCGGGGAGGGGTCGGCGCTCCCGGTGGCGGGAGCCACCGCGCTCGGCGATGAAAGCTATTGCGGGGTCGAAGTGTGCCAGACCTTTCCTTGCATCCAAGTTTGCATCTAAACTGGAGAGGGGAATAGGATGCGGACGGGCACGCGCATAGGCTTCGCGGTGCTGGCACTCTTGCTCGGCGCCGGGCTAGCGGCGCACGCGTACGACCGCGAGCTGAACTCGCGCCAGTTGCGCGAGGCCTACTTCCTCGGCCGCGATACCACCTTCCGCCTGGAAAAATTCCTCAAGGACTACGAGCGCGAACTGCCGGTGCCCGAGCGCGGCGTCCACGTCAGCCGCATCGCCGTCGCCACCCCGTTCAAGGAGATGGTCGACCGCGCCCGGCTCGCCCCCGACGGCTACAACCCCATCAAAGCTGAGCAGGGCTATAAGGACGACCCGCCGCTGCTGAGCGTGGAAGTCACTCTCAAGCTCACCCCTGGCTATGCCGCCCACACTCCCTACACTATCCCCACCTTCGAGCCGGTGTTCTTCCGTGACCCGGACTTCTGGCGCGAGTTCAGCTTCCACCTGGTGCAGGAAGAGGAGATTCCGCCGGCGCTGCTTGTCGGCCAGCCCCTCTACTCCTGCAGCATCGACGGCGGCTGCTGGCTCACCGGCGCCGTGGTCACTGTCGTCTTCGACCCGGAGAAGGTGGCCTCCGGCCCCGCGCGCATCGATGTCCTCACCCCCGATGGCCAGCGGGTGGAAGCCGAGTTCGACCTCGCCCGCCTGCGCTAGCCCCGCCTTCGGTGCTATACTTGGCCGGTGAAACTTGAGGTGACCAGCCGCAAGGAGAAAGACGACATTGCCGTGGTCACGGTGCGCGGGCGGCTGACCATCCAGCACGGCTCGCGCCTGCTGGAAGAGGTCAAGCGGCTGGCCGAGGCCGGAACCCGGCACGTGGTCGTCGATTTGAGCCAGGTGAACTACATCGACAGCTTCGGGGTGGGACAGATGGTCGGCAGCCATACCAGCCTCCGCCGCCAGGGCGGCCAGGTGCGCTATGCCGGCATCCAGCCGAAGATTCTCGAGCTGATTGAAATTTCCGGCGTGCCGAAGATTTTGAAGTGGGACCCCGACGTGCGCACCGGCTTGGCCAAGCTCACCGACGCCTAGCGGCGCCCCGCCGCGTGACTCCCTGGACTGTCTCAAGAATTCTCCCGACCTTCATTATGGTTTCAGCGTGGGCTTTGCGATGCTCCGAAAGATGACAACCTGGATCCGATGGGCGGGTCGGCCCTGCCTTTTGCCGGCTACGCTGGTGGCGCGCCCGGCCCACGAGACGGGCGCCGGCAAGGACGAGTCGGAGATTCTGCTCGGCGGTCAGGCAGTCATCGAGGGCGTAATGATGCGCGCTCCCCACAGCTACTGCGTGGCCGTGCGCACCCCCGGCGGCATCATGCAGAAGCGCGAAGGCCTGTGCCGCCCGCAGGATCGCTGGCGTGGCTGGGCGCTGCCCGGCCTGCGCGGGTTGGCGACGATCGGCCAGTCGCTCGTGCTGGGGCTGCGGGCGCTGCGCTACTCGGCCGATGTTGCCCTCGAACAGGAATCCAAACAGTCAGGCAAGAAACAGGAGCTGCCGGGCTGGCTGCTGGCAGTGCAGGTCACCTTCTCGCTGCTGTTTTTCATCTTTCTCTACAAGTACGTGCCCCTCGTCATCGCCACCCAGTTCGAGCGCCGCGGCCTGGAGGGCGGCTGGCTGGGCTTCAATTTGATTGACGGCCTGGTGCGCATCCTTCTTTTCCTCGGCTTCCTCGGCCTGGTCTCGCTGTGGAGCGACATCCGCCGCGTCTTCGAGTACCACGGCGCCGAGCACATGGTGGTCTACAACTGGGAGGCCAAGCGGCCGGTGACCATCGCGAACGCGCGCACCTTCACCCCCGAGCACCCGCGCTGCGGCACCAGCTTTCTGATGGTGGTGCTGCTGGTGGCGCTGGTGGTCTACGCGCTGGTGCCGGTGCAGAGCTTCGGCCTGCGGCTGCTGGTGCGCATTCTGCTGCTGCCGGTGATTGCCGGGGTGAGCTACGAGATTATCCGCGCCGCCGGCAAGCGCCCGCAGAGCACCTTCTGGCGGGCGCTGGTGACGCCGGGCCTCTGGTTGCAGCGAGCGATTACCACCCGGCAGCCTTCGGACGACCAGATCGAAGTCGCCATCCACGCTTTGGAGGGCGCGCTGGAAATCGAGCGAGCGACCGAACAGCCCGTCCCTGCCACCGTGAATTGAGCCATGACGCCATTGAACCTGTTCGACAAGCTGCAGCAGATTGAAGCCCGCTACGAGGAAATGAACCGCGAGCTGGCCCGGCCCGAAGTGTTGTCTGACAGCGCCCGCTACCAGAAGCTGGCCAAGGCCCACGCCGAGATGCGCGCCGTGGTGGAGAAGTACCGCGAGTGGAAGGAAATCGAGAACGGCATCGCCGGCGACCGCGCCCTGCTCGAAGACCCGGAGATGAAGGAACTGGCCCACGACGAGCTAGCGCAATTGGAGCAGAAAAAGACGGAGGCCGAGCAGGCCCTGAAGTTTCTGCTGCTGCCCAAGGACCCCAACGACGAGAAGAACGTCATCGTCGAGATTCGCGCCGGCACCGGCGGCGACGAGGCCGCCCTGTTCGCCG
>DATEUS010000270.1:0-2194 GCA_035282985.1 Candidatus Acidiferrales bacterium | reverse complement strand
CCAGCGGCCCGACAAGGTGAAGCGTCGCTACATCATCGCCGCCATCGTCGTGGGGGCGGTCAGCTTCTGGGGGATGGGCTTCCTGGCGGCGGCCACGGGGCTGGCGCCGGGGACGCTGATGACCATGGGTTTCCTCTCGGCTGCTTCCATCCTCGGCTTCGGCTGGTTCATGCCGGCGCGCACGCTCCAGGGCACAACCGCCGTCGAGAAGGTCATCGGCTTCGAGGAATTCCTCTCCCGCGTCGAGTCCGACCGCTTCGAGCGCATGGTCAAGACCCCGGCGATGTTTGAAAAGTACCTGCCCTTCGCCATGGCCTTCGGGGTCGAGAACAACTGGGTGAAGGCTTTCGAAGAGATCTACCGGCAGCCGCCAGAGTGGTACCGCGGCCCCTCGGGGCGGATGGACTTCCACCCGCGCAGCTTCGTGAGCGACCTGGGGCGGATGTCGACCCGAGCGGCGGCGGTGATGGCCTCGGCGCCGCGCAGCTCGGGCGGCTCGGGCTTTTCGGGCGGCGGAGGTTTTTCCGGCGGCGGCTTCGGCGGCGGCGGCGGCGGCGGCTTCTAGCTAAAGTGAAGCACGACCTTGATTCGGTGGGAGGTAAGCCATGGGCAGCCCAGTTGAGACGACTCTACCCACACCCGAAGTAGACCCGGGAAGACTGCGGGCGGTGCGCATTGCCACCGTTGCCTGTTTGCTGGTCACCGCGCCCCTTTTCATTCCACCTCTCATGTACGCGCTCGTTTTGTGGTGGCTCTGGCGAAGAAAAGTCAAGAAAGGGTTAGCGCTGGCCGTGGGCATGGGTTCAACGGGGTTCGCGGTGGAGCTCGCGTGGCTAGCACTTATGCCGTACATGGGCGTGGGTTTGCTGTTTTGGTGCATCTCGCTGGGCGCAGTGCTGCAGGCGATTCTGGTGCTGGTGGCTGTCAGGGCCTATTATACAATGCGGAGGGAGCCAGGCGATCGACGACTGCTGGTGCTCAGTGGCTTCTGCCCTGCGGTGGTAGCTGTTAGTCCTGTTGTTCTCCTCTTGTTGGTCATGGAGGTTTTTCCACTGTTGGGTCCTCCCGGCCAGGCTATCGGCAGCATGTCTTCTGCGGTGGATGCTCTCAATGCGATTAACGTAACAGCGAAGGAGTACGCGCGGGTCTACAAGAATGGCTTCCCCGCCAACTTGGCAACCCTGGGACCGCCGCCCAAGGGGAATGCTCCAAGCTGCAATCACGCCGACTTGATTGACCCGTGGCCGGCCACGGAGAATTGGCTGGCCATGGGAAAGAGGAGTGGGTACGTCTTTCAGTATACCCCAGGCCCTCCCGTCCCCAATCCTCCCGCGGGATGCGTTCCCGGCGTGCAAAGCTACACCCTCACCGCCCGGCCAGAGGAATATTACAAGACCGGGTGGCACAGTTTTTTCACCGATCAATCGGGCGTGATCAGGTGGACGCGTGAAGACCGTCCGGCCACGACGCAGGACTCGCCGGGAGACCCTCGTATTCCCTTGGGTAGGTGATGGCTTTCTTTGCGACGCGATCAATCGGGCTGGTGGCGGCGGCCGCGGCTTCTAGCTCAAGTGAAGCGCAACCACGATTGGGTAGGGCAGTGGTTGGCCTCCTGCCGGAAATGGATTCTTAGATAAACAGCGGGGTGTGATCCGAGTAGGCGTCGGACTCGACGGGCCGCTCGGACGGGGTCTGGGTGAGGGCGACAGCCATCAACACAACGAGGGCGCCGGCCACGACGGTCTTCGGATGCCGCTCCACCCAGCGGACCACTTTGGCGACGTAGGGCGGCAGGTCGAGCACGTCGAACTCTTCCAGCCGGGTCTGGATCGCGTCCAGGGTCTTGAGCAGCATCCCTGTCTCCCTTGCCCTCGCTCCTGCTGTCCGGCGAACCTGCCGGGCGTTACACTTCCTAAGATGTAAGTTGCCGCGAATGGGTTTCACATGCAAGCGGAATTTTTGAGAATTTTTTTCGCCGGGGAGGGCCCCGACTCGATTGACGCCCGGGCGGGCTGCCGTTACCATCGGGAGAGTACCGCAGCGCGGGCCCGCCTTCGGCAGGCGGCCTGCCTACGGTGGGCAGGCCGGGGTAGCTCAGTGGCAGAGCGAGGGTCTCATAATCCCTAGGTCGCGGGTTCGATTCCCGCCCCCGGCACCACTCTTATCTGCAACTTGCAGGTCGTCAGCGAAGTTG
>DATEUS010000269.1:0-5998 GCA_035282985.1 Candidatus Acidiferrales bacterium | reverse complement strand
CACCAGCCGCGCCGCGCTCGAACTCTCCGGCACTGTCGGTTTCGACGGCCAGCTTGCCCTGCGTTTGAGCGGGGAACCCCTGCGGGTGGCCGGCCGGCGGCCCAGCCCGGTTGCGAGCCGGGCCTTTTCTTACTCCTACCGGCTGGAAGGCACACTGCGGCAGCCGCAACTGGTTCTAGCCGAGCCGTTGCCCGCCGCCTCACCCGCCACGCCCTAGGTTGGTGTTTCGTGGTTGCAGTCGCGTTGAGCGAAGCGGGTGGGTGTGCTAGTGTCGGCGAGGATGCCCGGACTCTCCAGGAAAATCGCAGCCGCACTCTTGCTGATTGTGGCCGCTGGCGCGCGTGGGCACACCGAGCAGCCCTTCGCGCGCTACCGCGTCGAGCAGGTCTTTCGGCTGGAAACGGTTTCAGCCGAGGCTCAACCTCTCCCGGGACGCTTGCGGGCCGACCCGGTGACCACGGCGGTGGAAGGGCGTGTGCGCATGCTGCTGGAGCAGCGCCTGGAGCCGAACGGGCAGGGCCGCGGTTCTTGGCGCTTTACTCGGATTGAAGCCGAAGCCCCGCGCACCGAGCCGCCTGAGGCCAGCGATGCTGGCGTCGAACGCGCCCTGAGGCTGGGGTTCGATTGGATGCGCCGACTAGAGGGCCAGCAGTTCAGCGGCAGCGTAGCCGATCTCCCCGTCCTTCCGCTGGGCGAGGCAACCCCGGCCTGGCTGACCACCTGGCTGCGCTGGGCGCAGACGGGGAGCTTCTCTGGAGTCGAGCAGAGCCCCGTCGTTTTCCCCGCAGCTTTCAGCGGGGAGCCGGCCGCAGCCGGCTACGAGTTGAAGTGGGTGCGCAGCGAATTCCGCCAGCAACCGTGCCACGTGCAACAGGCCCGCTGGGTCTTGCCCATCGCCTCGGCGCCGGATTCTATCTCTCCGGCGTTGGCGGCTGAAGGCGTAGAAGCGCGCACGAGCTTCGCCGCCCAGAGCCTGGAATGGGTGACGCAGGAGAACCCGACGCTGATCTATGCGGAGCGCAGCGGCGTGCGCGAAACCTTTTGGAATATGGAGAAGGTCAGCAAGCCCGAGTTGCGCGAGCTGGTGTTTCGTCTTCGCCTCGCCGTTCAAGTCCGCGTGGAGCGTCTGCCATGACCCGCACGCGCGGCTGTTGGCTATTCGGGCTCGGCCTCGGGTCGGTAGGTTTGCTGCTGGCCGGAACGATCGCGCTGGTCCTAGCGGCCGAGGGTGTCCTGCTCATTCCCCGCCTCGAGACTGGTCAGCGCATTCGCTACCACATGCAGTTCACGGTGGAAACAGAATCGACGCTCAACCCGTTGGGCCAGACCGCGGAAAGCGGGGCGCCGATTCGGCTGGGCGTTGATATGACTTGGCAGATGGAGGCCCTTGAGGTGGAGCCGTCGGGGAACGTTCGCTTGCGCGCCGAGATCGAGGCACTCAGCATTGAGTCATCCGTGCCGAGCGCGCGCCCTTCGCCGGTGGAAGACTTTGTCGGCCAGTCGGTCACCTACCGCCTGCTTGCAGACGGAGGCGTGGACAACATCCAGGCACCGGCCGAGTGGTTGGAAGACGGACAGCCACCGGCGTGGCTGCGCACCTGGCTCGAGCAAGCTAGCGGCGACGGGGCTGCCCAGCCCTCCGGTGCGGTTCTGCCCGGCGACCGCTGGCAGGGCGAGAAGGAATTCGAAGTCCCCGGCTGGCCGCGCCAGCGCTTGACCTCAGAGAGCGAATACCTGCGCGACGAAGAGTTCAATGGCCAGGCCTGCGCCGCCATTTTGACCCGCTTCGAGCTCACAGGAGCCGACAGCCACGTGCCGGAGTCGGCCGCGGGCCCGCAAGCGGCGATCGAGCGCAGCGTCGACGGCGACGGCAGCCGGCTAAGCTGCTACGACCACCGCACTGGGCTCCTGCTGGAGTCCACACAGAAGAGCCGCGAGCACATCCGCCTGGAGATCCTCGACCGCGGTCGGAAAGGGGCGGCGCCGGCTCCCACCGTGCTGGAATCCCGCACCACCACCGAGTCGCACCTGCGCGTAGTGAACTAGCCCGCCGCCGGTTATAATAGTGGGTTTGGGCGATACGCGCGGAGCCCTCTGTGGCGACCGACTTCAAACTCGTCAGCAGCTACGAACCCAAGGGCGACCAGCAGCAAGCCATTGACGCGCTGGTCGACGGGGTGCGCGCCGGAGAGCAGCACCAGGTGCTGCTCGGCGTGACCGGCTCCGGCAAAACCTACACCATGGCTAAGGTCATCGAGCGGGTGGGCCGGCCGGCGCTCGTCCTGGCCCATAACAAGACCCTGGCCGCCCAGCTCTTCCACGAGTTCCGCAGCTTCTTCGCCCGCAATGCGGTGGAGTACTTCGTCAGCTACTACGACTACTACCAGCCGGAAGCCTACCTGCCCTCCAGTGACGTTTACATCGAAAAGGAAGCCACCATCAACGACGAGCTCGACAAGCTGCGCCTCTCGGCCACGCGGGCACTGTTTGAGCGTCGCGACGTGATCATCGTCGCCAGCGTCTCCTGCATCTACGGCCTGGGCTCCCCCGAGGCTTACTACGGCATGCTGCTGATGCTGGAGAAGGGCCAGCACATTCGCAGGGAGGAGGTTGTCAAGAAGCTGGTGGAAATCCAGTACGAGCGCAGCGAAGACCTGCGCCGCGGAAGTTTCCGTGTGCGCGGCGACGTCATCGAGATCTACCCCACCTACGCCGATACCGGCTACCGCGTCGAGTTGTGGGGCGACCAGGTGGACCAGTTGAGCGAGATCGACCCTCTCACCGGCAGCGTCAAGGGCGGCCACCTGCGCGTGCCCATCTATCCCAAGACCCACTACGTGATGCCGGGGGAGGAACGCGAGCGGGCCATCCGCGACATCCTGGCTGAGCTGGACCAACGCAAGGCGGAGCTGGAAGAGCAGGGGAAAGCGATGGAGGCGCAGCGGCTCTGGCAGCGGACCATGTTCGACGTTGAAATGATGCGCACCATTGGCTACTGCCACGGCATCGAGAACTACTCCCGTCACCTCTCCGGTCGCGCCCCGGGCAAGCCGCCGCCCACCCTGCTCGACTACTTCCCCAGCGACTTTCTCCTCTTCGTGGACGAATCCCATCAGACTATTCCGCAGGTGCGCGGGATGTACCAAGGCGACCGCTCCCGCAAGCAGACGCTGGTGGATTTCGGCTTTCGCTTGCCCTCGGCGCTCGACAACCGTCCGCTCGCTTTCGACGAGTTTGAGAAGCGCGTCAACCAGGTCATCTATGTCTCGGCCACCCCCGGCCCCTACGAGCTCACCAGGTCGGCTGGGGTGGTGGTGGAGCAGATCGTTCGTCCCACCGGCCTGATTGACCCCGAAGTGGAAGTCCGCCCGGTGCGCGGGCAGGTGGACAACCTACTGGAGGAGATTCGCCGCCGCACGGCCGCTGACCAGCGCGTGCTGGTGACCACGCTCACCAAGCGCATGGCGGAGGACTTGGCCCAGTACTACAGCGAAGTGGGGGTGCGCTGCCGTTACCTGCACTCGGAGATCGACACTTTGGAGCGGGTGCGCATCCTGCGCGACCTGCGGCGCGGCGCTTTCGATGTGCTCATCGGCATCAACCTGCTGCGCGAAGGGCTCGACCTCCCCGAAGTCTCGCTCGTCGCCGTCTTCGATGCCGATAAGGAAGGCTACCTGCGGTCCAAGACGGCTCTGATCCAGACCATGGGCCGCGCCGCCCGACATATCCAGGGCAAGGCTATCCTGTTCGCTGACGTTTTCACGCAGTCGATGCGGGAGGCGATGGAGGAGACCAACCGCCGCCGCGCCATCCAGTTCCGCTACAACCAGGAGAACGGCATCACCCCGGAGAGCATCGTCAAGCCGGTGGACATGGCCCTGGCCTCGATTATCGAAGCCGACTACGCCACCGTGCCGCTGGAGGAGACCGAGTTCGACGAGTTCACCAACGAGGAGGAGCTGCGCGCGGCGATTGTGAAGCTGGAGGAGAGAATGCGCGAGGCGGCGCGGAATTTCGAGTTCGAGCGCGCCGCCCAGATTCGCGACCGGCTCCGCGCCCTCAAGCAGAAGGATATCGGCGGCCTGCTGCAGCCCGCGTTTCTCCCGCGCGAATCCTTTGCCGAACTCGCCGCTATCGCCGTCCCCGGTACGCCGGTGGAAGGAGAGTTTGGGCGCCCTGCTCACCGCGCGAGCAAGAAGGCGCGAAGCAGGAGGTCTAGGCACACCAAGAGGAGCAAGCCGAGCTAGTTGTCAAAGGACTTCCTGACGGAGTTCTTTGAGCAAAGCGACCTTGTGTTTCTAGTGGCGGGCGCGCGGCAAGTGGATTTTCCTTTCGTGCCAGCCTGCGAAGGACGCTAAGATAGCTGCATGCGTTGCGGTAGTCGGCTAGCCGCTCTTGGCCTTGCAAGCCTGTTGACCCTGCCTGCTTTCGGCTGGCTGCCGTCGGTGTCGGTCGCGGCCGAGGAAGAAAAGAAGCCGGAGAAACGCGTCAATCTGAACGCTGCTACGGCGGAGGAGTTGGCGCGGCTGCCCGGCGTTGGGGAAGTGATCGCCGCCCGCATCATACGCCACCGGGAAAAGAGTGGCGCTTTTCGCTCGGTGGACGAGCTGCTGGTGGTCCGCGGCATCAGTCGCAAGAAGCTGGAGAGCCTACGCGCCCTGGTGACGGTAGGGGAGGAACCGCCCGCAAAATCTGAGAAGGCGAAAGACTAACGGGCCCTAGAGAACAGCGTCAGGAGATCAAGCGCTCGACCGTCATCAGCGCCACGCTGATGACCACAGACGCACCCACCACGACCACAAATCCCCAGAAGAAGAAGTACGCGAAGGCTGCCACCAGGGCCAGCGCAGCCAGGTCATAGAAAAGTTCAGCGAGTGGCTTCATGCGTCGCCCTTCGACGAGCCTCCCTTCGACTACGCCCGCCTGCGGGCAGGCTCCGCTCAGGGTCTCCGCTGCGCTTCGACAGGGTGATGCTACGCATCACGCCGCACCAGCCCGTGAGCGCCGACGGGGATGGGGACGTGCTCGACGATGCGGATCGCGAAGCCTTCGAGCGCCGCCACTTTACGGGGATGGTTGGTGAGCAGGCGGATGTTGCGCACGCCCAGGTCGGAGAGAATCTGGGCACCGATGCCCGAGGTCCGCTGGACGTTGGGCCGCCGCTGCGACGACTCCGGCGGCTCCGGTGCGGTTGGATGGCCGTGCTGGTGAACGGTGAGGACGTTCTGGTCGTTGATTCTCTCGATGCCGAACCCGGGCGCGGTCTGGTGCAGGTAGACAAAGACGCCGCGGCCGGTCTGGCTGATGAGTTCGAGGCTCTTGTCCATCACCTCGCGGCAGTCGCAGAGGGCAGAGCCGAAGACCTCGCCCATCAGGCACTGCGAGTGCACGCGCACCAGCACAGTGTCCTCGCCGGTAAAGTTGCCCTTGACCAGGGCGATATGGCGCTCGTGGTCGACCTCGGACTCGTAGGCGATGACGTGGAAGTCGCCGTAGCGGGTGGGCAGCAGGGTTTCGGCGACCCGGTGGATGGTCCGCTCGGTGCGCAGCCGGTAGCGGATGAGGTCGGCCACCGTAACCATCTTCAGGCCGTGCTGGCGGCAGAAACCCGCCAGCTCGGGCACGCGGGCCATGGTGCCGTCGTCGCTCATCACTTCGCAGATGACCCCGGCCGGCGTCAAACCGGCCAGGCGGGCCAGGTCCACGGAGGCTTCGGTCTGGCCGGCGCGCACCAGCACGGTGCCACCGCGGGCGCGCAAGGGGAAGATGTGGCCGGGACGAACCAGATCGGAGGGCCGCGTGGCCGGATTGGTCGCGGCCAGGATGGTGGCGGCGCGGTCGGCCGCCGAGATGCCGGTGGAGACGCCGTGGCGGGCGTCGATGGATTCGCAGAAAGCGGTGCGGTAGAGCGCGGTGTTCTCGTCGCACATCAGCCGCAGGTGCAGATGCTCGCAGCGCTCCTCGGTCAGAGTCAGGCAGATGAGGCCGCGGCCGTAGC
>DATEUS010000268.1:0-6277 GCA_035282985.1 Candidatus Acidiferrales bacterium | reverse complement strand
CAGTCCCGCCCCATAGCAAAGGGCTGTGGCGGCGGCGACGGCCACGCCGTAGGGTAAACTCAATTGCTGTGGATTGTCGAGCCGAATTACGGGGTGGGGGGCCAACCCGTAGACGAAGAATCCTCGCACCAATTCCCCCATGTTGGCCAGGGTGGTCCTGACCCGCCTGAGCCGAATCACTTGAATAAGAGCCATCATTCCGGTCACAAAAATCGTCCCCACGAAAACGAGAAAGATCAGGGCGGGCCCGAGGAACGATCCCAGGGCGCCCATCAACTTCCAATCACCGGCGCCCAAGGCGCGCAACAAGACCAGGGGAAGCAAGAGCGCCAGCATCAGCAGAGCCCCCAGGAGTCCTGACTTGGCTCCCGCCCAGCCACCCACGGCAGTGTTGAATCCCAAGCCAATAAATAACGCTGGCACGGTGAGCCAGTTGGGAATCCGACGTGAGCGCCAGTCAATCCACCCTGCCAGGGCAACAAAGGTCAGGGCAAGGATCCATCGTGCGTGCTCCATCGCGCTCACACCGTCTCGCCAGCTCGCCCTTCGGCCGGCCGGAGGAACGAACCCTCAGGCCGGCCAAAGAGTTGACTTTGTCTGACCGAGGCCGCCTTAGGTGGTTGTGGTCATAACCTGAGTGGCGTTGTTGAACACGTTCATCAACGCGGCCGCGAAGGCCGGAAGTACGGCCGCCACTGCCAAGGCGATCAGAACCAGCAGCAACGCATACTCTGCCAGGTCCTGGCCTTCCTCTTCACGCCACAAACGTAGCATTAGGTCCTTCATTTGTCGACCTCCTTTGGTGCTGAAAAACATGCCTAGGTGGTTGTGGTCAGGTTCGCCGTGGCGTTGTTGAACACGTTCATCAACGCGGCCGCGAAGGCCGGAAGTACGGCCGCCACTGCCAAGGCGATCAGAACCAGCAGCAACGCATACTCTGTCAGGTCCTGGCCTTCCTCTTCACGCCACAAACGTAGCATTAAGTTCTTCATTTCCTTACCTCCTTGGTGTTGAGAGACATCCTAAACGTGAAAGCTTTTTCCCTTCCGTCAAGATACCGAAGCAGGTGAGGTGCCAAACCTCATCCAGCCAAAACCGAAATTATCACCCGTGAAATCAATAACTTACTGACGGCCTCCCGGGGCCCGGTTGGGGGCGGTTCCTCTGGGAGTCACTGTTTATTCACTGCCAAATCGCCTCCCTGTCGGGTTTCGTGATTGGCGCTGGATTCGGGCCCAGGGAGGGCGAATTGGCATTGGCCCCGGCGACCGCCGACACTGACATAAGGCGCTTACTTTCATGAACATACAGAACGCTCATTTCGTCGGCGTAGACCGACCGCCAGTCCGGCTGGGCCGCCAGGAATGTGGCGAGGGGATACCAGCGATGGAGCAGGCAGGCCTCCACGCCATACTTCTCCAGCAGGAACAGCGCCCGGGGACGGGCCTCCACGATATCGAGATAGTCGGTGAAGACCCCGGCGTACTCATAGATGTCAATGCGGCTGTCGATGAACACCTTATGTTCGGGGCCCAACTCCCAGGTCAGGTAGCCGCCCCAGTGGAGCACGTTGAGCATCGGAGCCTCGACCGGGTGCCGCCGCAAGTACTCAACAGCGCCTCGGGGGTAGTGCCCAGCAATGGCCTGGTCAATCTCCTGGCGGGATGGAAGGAACACCACCGTCAGGGCAGCGATGAGTACTAGGACCCCAACATTGAGGGCTAGGTATTCTCTAGCCGGCCGATAGTTGCGCGTCCAGCGAGCCAGCCCCGCCACCGGCGGGGCCAGCGCCACCGCCAGGAACGGCGCCAGCACCAGCGCGAGAACAACGATCATTCGTTGATGGACAAAGCCCGCGTACCCGGCGCCCAGCAGCAGCGCCATCTCTTCCACCCGCCAGGACAGGGGAAAAATCACCTGCCCGAACAGGAAGAGCAGCAGCAACAGGCCGGCCCACTTCCCCCACCACACATCCAAAGGCACCGGCTGCCACTCGGAGATGAGGCCGACGTTGAGTGGCTGAAGGAGACTCAATTCCAGAGGGTAGGCAGCCAGGCGAGTCCCATAGGGTGTCAGCGTCAGCGCCACAATCGACAGGAGAATAACCACCAAGAGATGGCGGCGCTGGCGGAGGGACCAGCGCTGGGCGGTCAAAAAGCCGCAGCGGAACTCAACCAGTCCACTGACCCAGTACAAACCCAGCACCAGCAGGCCGAAGAGAAAGGTGCCGTGAATGTTCACCCAGAGAAGAAACACCGGCGGCAAGAGCCACAAAGCCCGGGCCTCCCCCCGGCGGAAGCGCTCCAGACAAATCAGCGTAATAAGAAAGAAGGCATAGCCGAGCACTTGAGGGCGAAGGGTGAAAGAGACCACCAGCAAGGGCATGACCAGCACACAAGCCAGGAAAGCAGCAAACACGTTCCCGCACCGCTGCCAGGCAAGATAATAGAGCAGGAACATCAACACTGCCGACAGTACCAGCGTCAGCGCCACCAGTCCCTGCAAGCCCCCCAGATGGTGGGTCAACGCCATCAGCACCTCACCCAGCCACTGGTAGGCCACCCACTCGTGACCCGCCACCGTGAACGAATAGGAATCCACCCGCGGCACCGAGCCGGTCTGGAGAATCTCCTCGCCGGCGAGAAGCTGCCACCAGGTGTCGGGAGTGAATACCGGCCGCACCAACCGCGAATAGGCTTTCCTGTACTCGGGATCCACCAGGTTCGAGCGCACGCAGCCCAGCACAGCAAGCAGCAGGAGAGCTGCCAGCACGACCCGCAAGGAGAAAACCCTACGCAAGATGACCTCGGTTGCGGTGGTTTTGAGCTGGCAGCGAGACCATGGTCGCGGGTGGCCTATCTTCTCACAACTTCTGGCCGAATGGGCGCGGCATCCAGAGGGGGAAGGTTTCCTTTACTCGCAGGGCAGATCCGGCGGCGGTGACCCGTACCACTGATGGCGGGGGCCACAGATGGGGCTCGGCGTTTGCGCGCCCTCCCCGCTTTGGCGCCGCTGATCGATCCAGGCGACCACCCCCTCAGGATCGGAGACTTCGCCGCGCAGCAAGGCCAGAACCAGGTCGTGGCTGAGGACGGTGTTAAAGGGGGCATCATAAGCCAGAGACTCCGTCTGGCCCGCCGTCTTCAAGACGAAGGGAACGCGGTGATCGGTTCTGTCAGCAAAAGCTTCTTCCTCGGCCAACAATCCCGACTTCCCTCTCCACACCGTTGGCCTCCAACTGTGGTCACCGGTAATCAACACCGTTGTGCCGTCCCACAGGTGCGCCCTTTCCAGAGCCGCCCGGATCTCACCCACGGTCCGATCCATGAGCTCAAAATTGTCGAAGTAATTCCTTTGTCTGTCGAAGGAGAAATCGTTTCTCCAGCGGTCGTAGATGCCAGGCGGGTGGGGAATCGGCCAGTGCACCAAAACCAGACTCAGTTCCGGGCGCGTGGCCAATCGGGCGGCGCGATCCAGCGTGGTCCGGTAGATGCCCAGGAGCTTGTGCCAGCGGTTGATCCGGATCTGCTCCGGGCTTGGTCCGATCGTTACTCCCAACGCGTCGGCGAAGGGAAGCAATCGAACAAGACCGTTGAGGGACCAGAAAAGCTGCTCCTTGAAGGTTTCTTCCAGCGGCGGGAAGATCCACCAGCTTGGTTCGGCCCAGGAGCAATCGGTTAGACTTTCTCCGATAATCCTGCAGTAGGGGATAACCACGCCCACAAGAGCGGAGTTGAATCCCAGTTCACGCGCTTGCGAGAACACATTGGCCTGGCTACTCCACTCCACGGTTTCACCGTTGGCGTTCCAGGTGAGCAGCAGTTCGTCGGCCCGGACTAGTTTCGCCTCCGACACGAGCCTGCCGCTGATGAGGGCCGGCATGGTGAGTGTGGTCCAGGGGGCTGGCGGATAGGCGTGGCTGGCGGAGAGGGCTTGGCGGCGCAGGCGGTCGAGCTCGGGGAGTTCGACACCCGACGGCCGCTGCTCAAAGGTCAACCGCTGGTCCATCTCATCAAAGACAAGCCACAAGAGGCGCGGCGCCGGCGAGTTCTTGACCGGAAGAAGCGGCGCCGGGGCTTGGTCGGCGTAAGCAGCTCGCAGGCCCGGCTGAGTCGCCAGAACCCATCCAGCCTGGGCGCAAAGCAGCAGAACAAAAGGAGACAAGATGAGGGCTAGGTTTTTCCCCGTGCTGACAAACCAGCGCGGCCAAGCGAGCAGTGACACCAGCGCGAGCGCGGCGACGACAAAATAGAGGACCGCCGGGCGACTGGCAGGACCCAGGTAGAGCGCGACTTGGACGAAAAGGCTATTGAGCGCGGTGAGGACGAACAGAACCAGCAAGGCTCGCGCCAGCCCCCGGGAAAGGCGATGGCGCGGCCGGTTTTCGACCCGCAGGGCGCCCCAAACGACTCCAGCCAGCAGGACGGCAATAATCAGAACGGCAGCAACGAGAGTCGGACTGGGAGGGGCCTTCAAGTAATTGAAGTTACCCCCAGGATCAAGTACCGCCGACCATACTCTCAGCAGGCACAGGTTCGCCAGCGACAGGGCTATGGCTGCATCCCTAAGCATCCTGAACTCCGGCGGCCACGGCCTCAGAAGGGCTGCTGCCTTGCCGCCGCTTGGCTGTTCGCCGCCGACAGCGCAGCGGCGGCCATCGCCGCTGTGGGCCGACCGCTGTTGGCTACCGACGGGGTTCGGCGCACAAGCAGGACGCTGAGCTCGTCAGAATACACCTGCTCCCACTCGGGCTGGGAGGCCAGAAACGTTCCCAGCGGGCGGTCGCGCTGGAGCAGGCAGGCTCCAAACCCGTACTTCCGCAGCAGGAAGGGCGTATGCGGCGCCAGCCAGGAGAGGTCCAGCCAGTCGGTCAACACCCCGGCATACTCGTAGAGGTCGGCGCGGCCATCGATGAAAACTTTGTGCTCCGGGCCGGCGGCCCAGATCAAGTAGCCCCCCCACGCATATTCGTTCAGCATCGGTTGGGTGATTTTGTGCTCCCGCAGGTATTCCACTGCCCCGTGGGGAAACCGGTCCGCCACCATTTGTTTCAGTTCATCCGCAGTGGGAAAAAACACCACCAAGTGCACGACGACCAAAGCGATGAGGACAGCGTTGAGCAGGGGGCGGTCCTTGGCCGGCTGATAGCGCGGCACCCACCGGGCCAGTTGCACCGCCAGCAAGGGGGCGAAGACAATGGCGAAAAAAACCACGAAGCGCCGATGGGTGCTGGCGGCATAGATCGTAAGAGCCAACAGCCCCATCTCCTCCAACCGATAGACCAGGGGGAAGAACATCTGGAGAGCAAAGAACGCCAGCACCAGAAGCAAGAAAAGCTTTCCTCCGAAAAGATCGAAAGGCATCGGCTGCCATTCCGCAATACTGGCCACATTGGTCGGCTGCAAGAGAGCCAGCTCCAAGGGATAGGCGGCCGGGCGCGTCCCGTAGGGAGTTAAGGTTACAGCCAAGACACAGAGCAGGAGAACCACCGCCAGGCGGCGGCGTTGCGCCGGCGTCCAGGGCTCGGCCGCCAAACCCCCCAGGCGGAACTTCATCAACCCGCCCACTCCGTACGCGCCCAGAACCACAAAGCCGAACACAAAGGTGCCGTGCGTGTTCACCCAAACGAGAAAAACGAGCGGCAGAAGCCACAGTGTCCAGTTCCGTCCCTGCCGGAAGGCTTCCAGGCAGATCAGGGTGATGAGCAGAAAGATATAGCCCAGCAGTTGCGGGCGCGGAACAAAAATCACCGCCGCCAGCGGCCACACCAGCGCCGAAGCCAGGAAAGCGGCCTTGCTGTTGCCACTGCGGAGCCAGGCATAGACATAAACCAACACCATGACGAGCGCGGAGAGCCCGATCAGCAAGCCGGCCAGGGCGGAAAGACCCCCTCCGCCCGAGGCGGACAGGCGCGTCGCCAGCGCCATCACCACTTCCCCCAGCCACTCGTAGGCGATCCATTCGTGCCCCGAAACAGTAAAGGAGTAAGGATCAACCGTGGGCCACGTGCCGGTGGTGAGGATGTCCTCGCCAACGACGAGGTGCCACCAGGTGTCCGAATCGGGCAGATGCAGACGGGCAACAGCAAAGGCCGCCGCGCTCAGGCAGGCGCCGAGCAGGACAGGGAAGGAGAGGATCGTGCGCAGGAGATTCTTCGTTGCCAACGCTCCGGCCGGCGCGCCCACTGGTTAGCGAGCTAGCTCCCAGGCCGGACCAGCCGCACCGGGAAGGGCAGGCCGGCCGGGGTGGTAATCACGCCGCCGCCCGGCGGGCTGCC
>DATEUS010000267.1:0-2219 GCA_035282985.1 Candidatus Acidiferrales bacterium | reverse complement strand
CGCCGCCGCTCTGGGCGGCAAAGCGGCCTTGCGGATGGGAGCGGGCCTGAGCACGGTCGCCACCGCCGCCTCCGCCTTGCCGATCGTGGCCTCCATGGTGCCGGAGATCATGACCGAGCCGCTGGCGGAGACCGACAGCGGCTCGATTTCCAGCCGCGCCCTCGACTACGGGCGTTTCGCCAAGCTGGCCGAAGATAAGACCGTGCTGGCGCTGGGCCCGGGCCTCTCCACGCACCCTGAAACCGTGCAGTTTGTTCGCACCGTGGTGGAGCAGTTCGATTGTCCTCTGGTTCTCGACGCCGATGCCTTGAATGCCCTGGTGGGGAAGTTGGAAATCTTGCACCGGCGTCGCGCCGCCCAGGTCGTCCTTACGCCTCATCCGGGCGAAATGGCTCGCCTGCTCGGCACCACCAGCGCCGAGGTGCAGCGTCGGCGGGTGGAGACGGCGCAAAAACTTGCCCAGCAGTACAAGGTTTTTGTTATCCTCAAAGGCCATCGCACCCTGGTGGCGGCGCCGGACGGGCAAGTCTACGTCAATCCCACGGGCAACGCGGGCATGGCCACAGGGGGCGTGGGCGACGTTCTCACCGGCATGGTGGCGGGGGCGATGGCCCAATGGCCTACGGCTCCACTGGGCGACGTCCTGTGCTTGGCGGTCTATTTGCACGGATTGGCGGGCGACCAGGCGGTCCTGGCGCAGGGTGAGCAGGCGTTGATCGCCTCGGACATCACCGAGGCGCTCCCCCGAGCCTGGCGCCTCCTGCGGGAAAAGATTGAGCGTGACGCGCCGGGAAGTTACTACGTCCTCCCCTGAGCAGACGATTGCTCTGGGCCGCCAACTGGCGAGCGAGCTGAAGCCGCCCGCCTTGGTTTTGCTGTACGGCGACCTGGGGGCAGGGAAGACCACACTGGTCAAAGGCATTGTCAACGGCCTGGGTCTGGCGGCAGAGGAGGAGGTGACCAGCCCGTCGTTCGTGTTTGTTCATGCGTTCCGCAATCATGTGCGGCTCTATCACGTGGATTTGTACCGGATTGAAGAGCCAACGGAACTGGAGACGTTGGGGCTGGACGACCTCCTGGCCGAGCAGGCGGTGGTGGTGGTGGAGTGGGCCGAGCGGCTGGCGCTCCCCGCTCTGACTCCGGCCGTGCGCGTGTACCTGGACACGGTCTCGGACCAGCAGCGGCGAATTCGCGTGGAAGGAAAATGAGGGATGAAAGACCCACGCAGTAGGTTGGCAGCAGGGTTCCCGGCGGTGCTGGCGCTGGCTGCCCTTGCCTGTGGGAGCGCCCCCCGCACCAACTACTACACCGTCGATTATCGGCTGGCCACGTCAAGTTCCTCGGGGTCGGTGGCGAGCCAGGTGGGGGTGGCGGTCCCGCACGCCAATCACTTGCTGCGCCAGGACCGCATCGTCTATTTCACCAATCAGAATGAGTTGAACTACTACCATTATCACCGCTGGGCCGAATCGCCCGCCTTCATGGTGCAGTCGCTCCTCATCCGGCAGTTGCGCAGCGCTGGCTTGTTTGACGACATCGTTCCCTATCGCGCCCAGAAGGGTTTGGAGTACGTGCTGCGCGGGCAGTTATTAGCCATGGAAGAGGTGGACACGGGAACCGAAGTCAAAGCTCGTTTCGGCTTGGAGCTGGAGCTGGTCCGCCAGGAGGACACCCACGTGGTGTGGAACGGTCGGCACACCTGCGAGCGCCCGGTGGGGACCAAGACGGTGGAGGCGGTGGTGGCGGCCATGAGTGAGTGCACGGAGGAGACCTTGAACACGCTGACCCGGTCACTGGGTGACGCTCTCTCGCAACTGGAGCGCGCCGCGGCAGAGAAGGAGAAAAGCCAGTGACGGCTTCAGCACCCCAGACCAACGACTGGGCGCTTATCCTGGGTGCCTCCAGCGGTTTCGGCGAGGCCACCGCGGTTGAGCTGGCCCGCTTGGGCATGAACATCGCCGGCGTTCATTTCGATCGCAAGGCCACTATGCCGCATGTGGAAGAGGTCAAAGGGCGAATCACCGCCCACGGCCGCGAAGCCCTGTTTTTCAACGCCAACGCCGCTGATGCGGACAAGCGCCGCGAGATTCTCGATGAGCTGGAGAAGAAGCTCAAAGAGACCTCGCCGCCGGGCACGGTGCGCGTGCTCTTTCACTCCCTGGCCTTCGGCACCCTGAAACGCTACGTGGGCGAGAAGCCGGAGGACGGCGTCGACCAGA
>DATEUS010000266.1:0-3835 GCA_035282985.1 Candidatus Acidiferrales bacterium | reverse complement strand
TAGCGCATCTCCGGGTCCCGTCCCAATCGCCCGATGAGGATGACTTTGTTGACCACGATCGTCCTTCCTTTCGGCGCCGTCGCCCGGGTCTAGGGCGAGACCGCCTGGCCCAACCGCTCCAGGCGCGCCCGCGCCCACTTGGCTTCCTCCGAGGTGGGAAATTTCTCCACCAAGTCGCGCAACTCGCGCATGCCGGCTTCACGTTCGTTCAGCTCCAGCAGGGCGTAGCCCTTCTTCAGGTGAGCGCCAGCAATCTTGAAGCTCTTGGGGTAATTGTCGAACACCTTGGTGTATTCGGCAATCGCCCGGCGGAAGTCCTTTTCGTGGTAGAAGGTCTCGCCGATATAGAACTGGGCGTTGCCGGCCAGTTGGGTGCGTCCGTAGTAGTTCAGGTAGTCGCCGAATTCCTGCCGGGCTAACTCGTAGTTGCCGCTGATGAAGTCCCGCAAGGCGGTGGAGTAGAGCACGTCGGCCGAGGGCGGAGCCTGCGGGGTGGTTGCCGGTGGAGTTGTGGCGGCCGCGGCCCCGGCCTCCGCGGGTTCGCCCGGGCCGAGCGGCGCCAGGCGGGCGTCCACGCTCTCCAGCACGCTGCGGGTCTCTGCCACCTGCTGGGAGATCTGCCCCAGGCGCGCCCGCAGTTCTTCGGTTGCATCGGCCAGAGACTGCACCTGCGTGGCCAGGGTGTCCACACGACTCTGCGTGGTGGCCTGCGACTGCTGCACCGACTGCTTCAGATCGGCCACGCTGGTGTGCATGCGGTTGACCGCGTCCAACGCCTGCTCCAGCAGCGTCTTGAGGACAGCGCCTTTCTCCTCCTGGCTGCGTTGCAGGTCGCGCACCTGCTCCTGCAATAGGGTCACGTCGCGTTGGAGCTGGATGTATTCTCTTTTCTGAGCGAGGGCGGGCTGCGGCCAGATCAGAGCGGCCACCAGCCCCGCCAGGACGATCAAAAGCAGCGCTCTCCTCACGGTTCTTGCCTCCTTCCGACCCCCGACTTCCGCGAGGCGGTTAGCGCAACAAGACGAAATGGGCGCGGCGGTTCTGCTGCCAACACTCCTCGTTGGACTGGAAACAGAAGGGCCGTTCCTTGCCGTAGCTGATCATTTCCATGCGGCCCTCTGCAATCCCGAGCGCAACCAGGAACTCCCGGGTGGCATTGGCGCGGCGGTCGCCCAAGCCCAGGTTGTATTCCGTGGAGCCGCGCTCGTCGCAGTGGCCTTCGATCAGCACCCGGGCTTCGGGATATTCGCGCAGGAACTCGGCTGTCTGCGCCAGGGCCACGCGGCCGTCGGGGCGGATGTCCGCCTTGTCAAAATCAAAGAAGGCGTCCTGCACGCGCCGACTGAAAGCTTCCTCGAGCGGGGTGCGGGTTATAGGGCTGGGCGCCCCGGGCGGCGGGTTGACCGTCACGCGGGCGCTGGCCTCGGCCGTGCCGCCGGGGCCGCTGGCGGTAAGGGTGTAGGTGGTGGAGCGCTCCGGCCGCACCGCCGTTGATCCCTGCGGGCCGACAGAACCCATGCCGGGCTCAAGACGCAGTTCGGTGGCATTGGTGGAGTTCCACGACAGCGTGCTCGATTGCCCCTGTTCGATGGCGCTGGGGACGGCGCGCAGCGTGGCCGTCGGAGCGGCCGGGGCTGGCGGTGGAGGGGGTGCCGGCGGTGGTGGAACTGGTTTCTTCTTGCAGCCACTGAGAAGGAGCAGGAACAGCAAAGTTGCGATTCCGCACCAGCGCAAGCTACGTCGCACGGTCATTCACTCACCTCCGCTTGAGATTGCCCGGCCACGAAATTGCCGGCGGTATGATACTACCCTCGTATTGAAGCGCAACGAAAATCGTTCCGTCTGGCCACCCCTCACCGCCAGGACCACTGGGGGGCCGTATTCACGCCCTCGAAGGTAAGCTGGCGCGGACCACTGCCATCGGCCAGCATCATCCAGATCTGGTTGCGTCCGCTGCGGGTGGACTGGAAGACCAGGTGGCGGCCGTCGGGGGCCCAACTGGGCTCCTCGTTGCGGCCGCTGTTACTGGTCAACTGCACCACCTGGCGGGTGGCGACGTCCATGATGTAGATGTCGAAGTTGCCCTCGCCCCGTTGCCAGGCAAAGGCCAGCAGTTGGCCGTTGGGCGACCAGGCAGGAGAGACGGCGTAGCCTTCTCCGCTGGTGAGGCGCTCCACGCTGGCCCCATCGGCGTCCATCAGGTATATCTGCGGCGAGCCGCCCCGGTCGGAAACGAAGCCGATGTGTTTACCAGTGCGGGGATTCCAAGCAGGGGAGATGTCCACTCCGCGGGAGAAGGTCAGCCGGCGCAGCCGCGTGCCGTCCCGCCCGACAACGTAGATTTCCTGATCGCCTGTACTGCTTGACGAGAACGCCAGTTGGCTGCCGTCGGGCGACCAGGCCGGCGTGGTGGTGGTTCCCTTGAAGGCAGGAAAAGCCACCCGCCGCCCCATCACCATGGAGTGCAGGTGGATGGAGGTGCGAGGGACGGACGCTTCGCTGCCGCCATGCTCATAAGCGGTGTAGGCGATGAGGGTGTTGTCGGGCGACCAGCGCGGGGTCAGGCAGATGAAGCCACAGCGGGTCACCTGGCGGGGGTTGTAGCCGTCGTAGTCCATCATCCAGATCTCTTTGTTGCCGCTGCGCTGGCTGACGAAGGCGATCTTAGTCTGGGCGATGCCGGGCAGGCCGCCGCTCAAACGGGTGATGATTTCATCGGCGAACTGGTGGGCCAGTTGACGCGCTTCTTCTTCGGTCAGGTCGGCCCGGTAGCGCTTGGTAATCACCGGCGGGGCGCGAGGGTTGCGCACGTCAGAAAGCCAGGCGTCCACCAGCAGCCGCTCTTCGCCAAAGCGAAGGTGGCCGTAAGCGACCATATGAGCGCCGGTGGGCGCTGCGGCCCAGGTCTCGTGCTGCAAGTCGCCCGGGCTGGTGGGAATCGACAAGGGAAGGAAGCTGGGGCTCACCAGCTCCACGATCCCGCTCACTTCCAGGTCATTCCACAGCGTGGCGTTGAACACGCCGGCCGGGGTCTCTACCGTCTGGCTCTGGGCGGTGAAGGGAGGGAGGGCCAGCCGAATCTTCTCCACGCCCAGGCCGGTGCCGGTGCGGAACCAGTCCTGCTGCGACCCTGCGCGAAGCGGCAGCAGAGCGACTGCCCCGCAGAGCAGGAAAGATAAAGCCAGGTGAAGCTTTGGCAGTTTTCCGTGGCGTGTCGGCACGTTTCTCATTTTCCCCAGCGGCGTCACGGGCGTCGGAAATCGAACCAGAACTCCACCAGCACCTTGTCGCCGCGATAATCCGAAGGCAGGCGGTCGAGGGGGGAGGAGTCGCGGATGGCGCGCAGGGCCGAGCGGTCCACCGAGGGCACACCGCTCGACTGCAGCGTCTGAATGTTCAGCACTGTTCCACTGCGGGTAATCTCAAAGGTAATCACCGCCCGCGGCGCCCACGGCACGTAGGGGTCGACGGTGGAGAGCAGCCAGTTGCTGCTAATGCGCCGCCGCACGCTCTCAACGTACCAGGGATAGCGATTGCCGAAGGCGCCCCCGGCCCCAAAGCTCATTCCCGCTTCGCCCGCGCCGACCTGAAACGAGGTATAGGGCAGGGCAGGAGGCCCGCCGCCTTCCGAGGGAATGGCGCCCGGCTGCAGCGCCGGCGAATCCTTGGGGGCAGCGCGTTGCGCCACTCGCCGGGGTTCCTCACCGAAGCGTGGCAACTCGGTTGCCTGCTTAGGTGGTTCCAGTTTTGGTTGTTCGCGCGGCGGCACGGGATGGAGACCAGGGGCCTCGGTGGCCACGCGGCTTTGGGCTACGACTGGGGGGCGGGGAAGTGG
>DATEUS010000265.1:0-11965 GCA_035282985.1 Candidatus Acidiferrales bacterium | reverse complement strand
AAAGTAGGCGGTGGGATTGGGCGGGTAGTCGCCGTCGGGGGTGAGGAAGCCGGCCTTGGTGGAGACGATGACTTCGTCGCGCGTCAGCTTTCCCTGCTTGACCAACCCCGCCAGGGCGGCGGCGATGGAGCGTTCGCTGCGCTGGAAGCGGTAGTTGATAGCGGTGTCAATAACATTCACTCCCAGTTCCAGGGCGTGGGCCACCGCCCGCGTGTAGAGCTCGTCGGTGGCGGCGTCGTGCTCGCCCAGATAGGTGCCCACGCCCAGCGAAGACAGCCACAGCCCTCCGCGCAGGCGAAAATGCCCCTCGGCCACCCGCCCGGCAAAGCGGTTGCGGTAGCGCTGGGTGCCTTCCGCGGTGGCGAATCCGCTCAGCGGCATCCTTCCTCCTGGTTGAAGCGGCAAAGGGCGGAGTATAGCAGAGGGATCACGCCTAGCAGGCGGCCCCCGTTCCTGCCTGGGGGCCTCGGCGAGAAGAACCCCTTGGCGGTGTTTCGCAGGCAGGAACGGGGCCAATCGCCCGCTGGCCCAGTTGCACAATTATTGTGCAATTGACTTTTTCCTGCTATCATTGAGCTAGCCACACTGTAGGCTCGTCCCGCCCTGGGGGCGGGACGCCCAGCAGGGCGCGGGAGGCGACCACCCACGGGGCAAGCAAGACCCCACCTCCCAAGCAGATTTGCCCCACGCCCCCCGCCCTGCTGCCCGCTGCCGCTCGAGCGTACGTAGATTTCTGCCGGAGAAACGAAAGAACGGGTTGGGTCGGACAGGGAGGTTGTGCTAGACTGCCGCCCACCGGGGAGACCCCTAAGGGTCAGGACGTGGCGAACCTACGCGACATCTTCAGGGGACGGGAACTTTTTTTCATCGCCCCCGCGCAGTCGGTGGCCGAGGCCGCCCGCTACATGACCGAGCGCAACGTCGGCGCCGTATGCGTGCTGGAGCAGGACCGCCTGGTGGGGGTGCTCTCCGAGCGCGACATGATGAAGCGGGTCATTGCCCCCAACCGCGACCCGCAGTCCACCAAGGTCAGCGAGGTGATGACCCCGAACCCGGTGGTAGTGGAGGTCGGGGAGACGTTTGAGAAGTGCCTGAAGGTCATGAAACAGGCCGGGGTGCGCCACCTGCCGGTGGTGGACGGCAACAAACTGTTGGGACTGCTCTCGCTCCGTGACCTGCTCCAGGTTGACCTCGACGAGAAAGTCGAAGAGCTCAAGCTGATGCAGGACTACATCCACTACGTCCCGCCCTCCAAGCCCAGTTTCTGAGCCTCCCTCCCTGCCCCTTGCCATCACCTCCCATGCGAAGGACAATCGTGTTGTCAAGGCGCTGATGGGAACCGTTCCTGCACAGGGCGACAAGACCCGTTACCGGGCGCGGCTGGTCGAGGTCAGGACACTGACCGACACCACCAAGCACTTCACCTGGGAGGTGAGTGGCCCGCGGCCCTTCACCTTCACCGCCGGCCAATTCATCTCACTGCACTTGGAACACAACGGCGGCGACGACGTGCGCGCCTACTCGCTGGCCTCGGCGCCGACTCCCGACAACCGCTTCGACCTTTGCTTGAACCGCGTTCCCGGCGGCCACTTCTCCAACTATCTTTGCGACCTCGCGCCCGGAGCGCAGATCGAGTTTGAAGGGCCCTTCGGGTTCTTCGTGCCGCGAGAGCCGCTGCGGGATTCGGTGTTTATCGCCACCGGCACCGGCATTGCGCCCATTCGCGGCATGCTGCAGGAGGTTTTCCGCCGCGGCACCGACCGACAGCTCTGGCTCGTCTTCGGCGTGCGCTACCCGGAGACCATCCTCTACCGCGAGGAATTCGAAGCTCTGAGCGCGCAGTCTCCCAACTTCCACTTCTGGCCCACGCTGTCGCGCGCCTCTGCGGCCTGGCTCGGCCGGCGCGGCTACGTGCAGGAGCAGGTGGAGGCGCTGGTGGCCGAACGCCCCCAGCTCGACGCCTACATTTGCGGCCTCAAAGCCATGGTAGACGACATGCGCAGCCGGCTGAAGGCGCGCGGACTCGACCGCAAGCAAATCCGCTACGAGAAGTACGATTGAGGAGGAAGGGTGACGGAGCCGGACAAAGTAGCCCAGCTCAGGGAATTGATCGAAATGGATCCTGATGACGCCGTTCTCCACTATGGGCTGGGTTGCGAGCACTTGCGGCGCGGCGAGTTCGAGGCCGCGATCGAGCCCCTGCTGCGCGCCTTGGAACTACAACCCGATTACTCCGCTGCTCACCGCGAACTGGGCAAGTCGCTGGAGAAGCTGAACCGGCGCGAGGAAGCCGTGGCCGCCTATCGCCGCGGCCACGAGGTGGCCAAACGCAGAGGCGATCTGCAAACGGCGCGGGAGATCGAGGTTTTCCTGAAGCGGCTGGAGACGTCCTAGCGGGCGAGTCTTTCCGCCTGAGCGGCTCCGGAGGCGGCGGGGCCGCTCCGGGTGGCAGGTCTAGCGGCGGCGCTTCTTCTTCGGCGACTTCTTGGCAGCAGCTTTCTTCTTGCGCGCGGCGGCCTTCTTCTTCGGACGCGCCTTCTTCACCTTCTTCTTCGGCTTGGCTTTCTTCTTAGGCCGCGCCTTGGCCTGCTTTTTCGCTTGCGCTTTGGCGGCCTTCTTCTTGGCGGCTACCTCGACCGGATGCGGCTCGCCGAAGCGCCCCAGGCGGGGCCGGGCTAGCCGGGAGAAGTCGGAGTAGCGCAGGCGGATGGCCTCGGCGTGGGTGCCGGCGTTGACAACGATGTTCTCGTTGCCGGCCACGTCCTGCTCCACATAGGTGGGGAGGTTGTAGAGGTTGCCAAAGGGCGGCATCGCCCCCAGCTCGCAATCGGGGAAGAGCTGCTGGAACTCCTCTTCGCTGGCCAGAGAAACCTTCTTGACCCCCGCCACGTGCGCCAACTGCTTGAAGTTGACCCGCAGCGGCGCCGGCAGCGCCGCCAGGGCGAACTGGCCATCCATCTTCACCACCACCACTTTGACGAACTCGTAGCCGGAGATGTGCATGCGGGCAGACAACTCCTGGGCGGTAAAGGCGGGGTCGTGATGCATCACGTCGTAACCAACACCGTAGTCGTCGAGAAACTTTTTCAGGCGCGTGGATATCATCGCCGCCTCCTCTTTGACAGGAGTACACGGGCCGCCCCTCCCCGAGCCGGGGCAACGGGCCTGTGAAGCTCAGCATAGCAAACCCGGCGGGGGGAAGCCAAAATTTTTCGCGGCCCCTTGAAAGAAGGATGGCGGCGGGTGGGGGGAGTCCACCCGCCGCCACGTGGGGTAGGCAATCCCTCCCCCGCAGGAAGGGGAGGGTCTAGCTATGGGGACCCAAACTGTTTTCCCGGGCCGCGGGACGCCGGAGGCGTTGCTCGCGGTTGCCGATCGTTGTCAACCTCCCTACTCAGGCGTCGTTCTCGCGGGCCGTGCGCTCCAAGGCGTCCAGCACCGCGCGAATCTCGCTGGTATCCAGCCCCAGGGCCGCCACCGCACTCAGGCCGTTGATGGCCGCCCCGATGACGTCCTCCTGGCGGGCGCAGCTAATCAGCCGCGCCGCCAATCCAACCGCCAGGGCGACTCGAATCGTCTTCTCCAGCTTGCCCAGCTCCGCCCAGTCGATCACTCCCGTTCCTCGCCGCGCCTAGCGCGACGTCTCGGCCCAGACCTGGAGCCGGGCAAAGCGCGCCGGCTCACAGGCGGAGCAGATGACGTCGGAGACTTCCTGTCCCGCCTCCCGGCCCGCCTCGACGAAGGTCAGCCACAAAACGGCTTGCGGCGACCGGTGCCCACAGGGCAGGTCAGCGGTCGGGCGACGAACCTCGATCCGGTAACGCCCCCCGCGGTTGGGGGGAGGAACGACAACAATCGTGGGGTTCTCGACAAACTGCAAGCTTGCTGGCATCCACGCACCTCCCCCCTACCCGGCGGTCCGAATGCGCTCCGCATTCGGGTAGGAGTTTGTTTCTCCTACTTTCCCCTGTAGCCCTATCGCTACAGCGTGCTAGGAACTCTTCGGCATCCACCTCTCGGCCAAGAATTTCTCCTGGTTGAAATTGGTCGTGAGCTTCAAGCCCCAAAAGCGGTCGGAGTTGCAGATGGCGCAGCCGCTGGTCAGCTCCTCCTGCCGTTCCACCCGTCCGCGGCGTCCGAAGAAAAGCTGGAAGAGAACCGCGTGCCGGGTCTCAATGCCGCAGGTCGGGCAGTAGCGCTTTTCCAACTCGACCTTCAAGTCCGGCTTGCTCATCCCTGCCTCGTTCCCCCCGATCGTTCAGGGCGACCCCGAGGACCCGCTCCCACCGTTCGGAGTGCTCTCCGGGGGCGGGGACACCTTTTTCTCCAAGTAGTGCCGCAACTGCTCATACTGCCGACGGTGTTTCTCCAGCGCAGCCTGGGAATCAGGCGCATAGGAGAACATGAAGTGGCTGTAGTGGGCGTGGGTGCTGAGACGCCGCCTGAGCTCGGCGTGCAGGTCATCATCGGCCCGCCCAAGGTAACCGGGACGGAAACCGCCGTCTCTCACGTAACCCAGGGCGTAGGTTCCCGGCTTCTCCAGCCGAGGGGCAATCGCCACGCCCGCCCACATAAACGGATAAGGTCCTTCCATCCCTAGGGCGGCTGCCTCCACGGGCGGCTGGGTCGGTTTCTCGTGCGAACCCAGCCGCAGCCGTTCCCAGCCCTCGCGCGCGCCTGGCGTCTCTGGTTGCCGCTTGCGAGAAAAGAGCTGGTACGCCATCCGTCACCTACTGCAAGGACTCGTGTCGCCCCGCTTCTGTGTCCCGAGCCGGGGCGAGGGACTTATCCCGAGCGACACCGAGGGCATGATTCCGCGCCAAGACGAGCGACAGCGCAGCCCGCTCGAAGGCGGCCGGCTCACAGCCCGAGCAGATGCGAAAATTGTCGCGTAGAGCGTGAATCGTCGGCCGCTGGCAACGCTCACAGGGCTGCAAACGAAACTCCACGTTGATCAAGGCCGACTCCATTCTTCCTCCCTACGAGCACCCGCTGGTGCCGCCGCAGTTATGGCACTTAAAGCACGAGCCATTCCTTGTCATGAGCGAGCCGCACTCAGCACAGACGGGCGCGTCGGCCGGCACCTGCACCGGCGCCGGGATGTTCAGGTTCCCCGCTTCCGCCCCGGAGATTTCCGCCGCCGCCTTGACGCTGGGCGAAGGCTCGAGCGACTCCACCATGCCCTCGCCGTTGGTGACACCCAGGTCCACCGTCTTGTATTCGGGCGAGATGAAGCGCCCGCCCAGCCAGCGGAAGATGTAGTCGATGATGGACTTGGCCACCGGGATTTCCGGGTTATTGGTGAAGCCCGAGGGCTCGAAGCGCACGTGGGAGAGCTTGTCGACGAAGATCTTGAGCGGCACTCCGTACTGCAAGGCGATGGAGATGGCGCAAGCGAAGCTGTCCATCACCCCTGAGAGGGTGGAGCCTTCCTTGGCCATGGTGATGAAGATTTCGCCCGGCTGCCCGTCGGGATAAAGCCCGACGGTGATGTAGCCTTCGTGGCCGGCGATGGAGAATTTGTGGGTGACGGCGTCGCGCGTCTCCGGCAGCTTGTGCCGCTGCAAGCGGCCTGTTGGCACCGCCGCGGCCGCGGCCGGCTCCTTCTGCCCCTGCGGGGCGCGGTCGGTGGTGGAGAGCGGCTGCACCTTCTTGGAACCATCGCGATAGATGGCTACGGCCTTCAGACCCCGCCGCCAAGCTTCAACATAGGCATCCATGATTTCCTCCACCGTGGTTGACTCCGGCATATTGACCGTCTTGGAGATGGCCCCGCTGACGAAGGGCTGCACCGCTGCCATCATCTTCAGGTGGCCGCTGTGGTGGATGGAGCGAACGCCACCAGAGGGCTTCAGGCTGCAGTCGAACACCGGCAGGTGTTCCGGCTTCAGGTGCCGCGCGCCCTCGATGGTGCCGGTGCGGTCAATGTGGTCGACGATGTCGCTGATTTCGTCGGGCGCATAGTCCAGCTTCTGCAAAGCCATGGGCACGGTGTTGTTGACAATCTTGATCACCCCGCCGCCTACCAGCCGCTTGTACTTCACCAGGGCCAGGTCAGGCTCAATGCCGGTGGTGTCGCAGTCCATCATGAAAGCGATGGTGCCGGTGGGAGCGATGACGGTGGCCTGGGCGTTGCGGTAGCCGTGCTTCTTGCCTTCGCTCAGCGCCCGATCCCAAGCCTCCTGGGCCGCCTGCAGCAAGGAGGGCTGGACGTTGGCCGCCTTGATGCCGCGCAGCGCGTCGCGGTGCATCGAGATCACGCCCAGCATGGAGTCGCGGTTCGGGGTATAGCCTGGAAACGGCCCGGTGACCTCGGCGATGCGGGCGCTGGTCAGGCAGGCCTGCCCGGTGGTCAGGGCGGTGATGGCGCCGGCAATGTCGCGGCTCTGGTCGGAATCGTAGGGCACGCCGGAGGTCATCAGCAGCGCCCCCAGGTTGGCGTAGCCCAGCCCCAGCGGGCGGTACTCGTGAGAGTTGCGGGTGATCTTCTCGGTGGGATAGCCGGCGTTGTCAATGATGATCTCCATGCCGGTGATCACCACGTCCACGGCGTGCCGGTAGGCGGCGGCATCGAAGTTGCCGGCGGCGTCGACGAACCGCATCAGGTTGAAGGAAGCCAGGTTGCAGGCCGTGTCGTCGAGGAACATGTACTCGGAGCAGGGATTGGAGGCGTTGATGCGCCCCGTGGCCTTGCAGGTGTGCCAGCGGTTGATGGTGGTGTCGTACTGGATGCCGGGGTCGCCGCACTGGTGGGCGGCTTCGGCCATCTGGCGCAGCAGGTCGCGGGCGCGGTATTCGCGCAGCGGTTGGCCGGTGCGGACCGACTTCGTCCACCAGGCCCTCTCTTCCACGGCTGCCTGCATGAAATCGTCGGTAACGCGGACGGAGTGGTTGGCGTTCTGGAAGAAGACGGAGCCGTAGGCTTCGCCGTCCAGCGAGCTGTCATAGCCCAGTCCCATCAGCCCCCAGGCCTTGCGCTCCTCTTTGGCCTTGCTGTTGATGAACTCTTCGATGTCGGGGTGGTCGACGTTGAGGATGACCATCTTGGCCGCCCGCCGAGTCTTGCCCCCCGACTTGATGACGCCGGCGAAGGCGTCAAAACCCTTCATGAAGCTGACCGGGCCGGAGGCGATGCCGCCGCCGGAGAGCACTTCCATGGAGCCGCGCAGGGCGGAGAAGTTGGTGCCGGTGCCCGACCCCCACTTGAACAGCATGCCCTCGGTCTTGGCCAGGGACATGATGGAGTCCATGTCGTCCTTGATGGAGTTGATGAAGCAAGCCGAGCACTGGGGCTTGGACTGCACCCCCACGTTGAACCACACCGGGGAGTTGAAGGCCACCATCTGGTGGAGGAGCATATAAGCGAGCTCGTCGCGGAAGATGTCGCGGTCCTCGGTGGTGGCGAAGTAGCCGCTCTCGTGGCCCCACTGGGCCAGGGTGTCGGCCACCCGCCCGACCAGTTGGCGGACGCTCGTCTCCCGCTCCGGGGTGCCCCGCTGGCCGTGGAAGTACTTCGAAGCCACGATGTTGGTGGCGGTCTGCGACCAGTCGGCGGGGACTTCGACGTTGTGCTGCTCGAAGACCACCTCGCCTTTCTCGTTGCTGATCGAGGCGGTGCGCCGCTCCCATTCGACCCTCTCGTAGGGCGACACGCCTGCCTGGGTGAAGAAGCGCTGGAACTTCAAACCGGCTTGTGCTGTTTCGCTACTGGAAAGAACTTCCCGCTCGCCCATCCGTCACCGCCCCTGAAGAGAAAGGATGCCCTGCCCTCCAAAGCCACTTCCGTCGTTTCTTGAGTGAAGAAGCGGTTCCCCGAGCCCCTGAATCAGCGCTGCGTCCCGACTCCTGGAGAACTCCCGCTGGAGCCAGCCTTATACGCCGGCCACCTCAGGGTGTCAAGCAAAAAATACAGCCCTTCGTAGCCCCTCCCCGAGGCTACAGCTACATATTGTAGGCGAATACCAGGCGAAAGTCAAGCGACAATCCCGCAGCGCGCCGCCGCGCGAGTGTGCGTTGACGGGTGAGGGCACACGCGGGGACAGGGCCGGCCACGCCGTGTACAGGCCCAGCCGCGGCGTGTCCAAAGCAGGGGTACAGAGAGCCAGCCCCTGCTCGATTAGAGGCGATTCTCAAGCGACTTTTTTGCACTCCCTCCCGGCACTAGTACCGGGAGAGTGGCTCGACGCGGTCGCACTAACTTCCGCCCCGAAGCTTCGGAGCGGGTCAGGCCTTTAGGCCTGACATTCTAGGGCCGAAAACGTCGGGCTTCAGCCCCTGAAGACCCGTTGGCAGGCGTTGCGTAACGGCTTCTCGATCATGCGGTCGAGCTCGGATTCCTCCGCTGAGCCCGCAGGCGCCTGCCTGGGGGAAGAGCGCCACCCGCTCGCGGACAGACAAGAATGTCTGCCCCACCAAGACCGTAAGGCTTACCCACGCTGGCCACGAAGGTACTCATTGAGCGCGTCGAGGAAGCGTTCAAGGTCGGCCCTTCCCCTTGTCATCCCGACCCCGAGCGACCCCGCAACAGCGGGGGAGCCGAGGGGGAGGGATCTGCTTGTTCAGCCAACGTCAACAAAAGCAGATTCCTCGCCCCGAGGCTTCGGGGCTCGGAATGACAGAGAGAACTCTCAGGTACGTAAGTATTCCTTGAGCGCGTCGAGGAAGCGATCGAGGTCGGCGATGCTGTGGTAGATGTGGGTCGAGAGGCGCATTCGCGTCGGCGAGGTCCCCCGGATGCGGATGCGGTGATTTTCGTAGAGCCACTGCTGGGCCTTCATCCGGTCCACGCTGGGGAAGTTCACTGCCAGGATGCCGCCGGTAAACTCCTCGCCCGGGGCGGAGTGCAGCTCGGCGCCCGGCAGCGCCGCCACGCGCTCCTTCAGGTAGGCGTGTAGCTGCCGGATGCGGCGCTCGATGCGCTCGGGCCCGACGGCGCGCCAGAAATCAAGCGCCGCCCTCAGGCCGGCGAGAATGCTCACGTTGGAGCTGCCGAACTGCTGCAGACGGGCAGCGCGGATTTCGCGGTTGTCCCAGTCGCCGGTGGCAATGGTATTCCACAACCGGTCGCAGACCTCATCGCGCACATAGAGCAATCCGCAGCCCTTAGGCGCCAGCAGCCACTTGTGCGGGCTGGAAACGTAGAAGTCGCAGCCGATCTCCTTCACGTTCACCCGCAGCATGCCGACAGCGTGGGCGCCGTCCACCAGGCTGAGCAGCCCCTGCTGCCGCGCCCAAGCGCAAATCTCCTTCACCGGCAGCACGGCGCCGGTGGCGGTGGTGACGTGGCTGACCAGGACCACCCGGGTGCGGGGCGTGCGGGCCTGCTCGAAAAGTTCCAGCACCTGCTCCTTGCTGGTGAGGGGCTTGGGCAGGGTGACCTGCTTGACCTCTATGCCGTTGCGCTTCTGCTTCAGCAGCCAGGGGTTGAGCCCGCTCGGGTGCTCTTCGTCGGTGGTAAGCACTTCCTCGCCCGGGCTAAGGTCGAGCCCATTGGCCACGTAGTTCAGCCCCTCGGTGGCGTTGCGCACCAACGCCAACTCCTCGACCCGCGCCCCGATAAATTCCGCCATCGGCCGCCGGTATTCTTCCCACGGCCCGTAGCCCCACAAGGGGTACTGCTCGGTGTCATCGTTCTCCATCTGTTCCTCTTTCAGGATGCTCTCCACGAAAGCGCGCACCACCGGCAGCGGACAGGAACCCACGGTGCCGTTGTTCAGGTAGAGGAAGCCGGGCCGGAAAAGAAACTGCTGCTTCAGCGCAGCCCAGTAGGCCTCCGGCTCGCCGGCGAGGAGGTCGTCCGCGGGAAGTGGTGGCGCCTCGCCGCAGAAGAGGGTTTCGATCAGACCGTAGGTCTTGTAGTCAGCGCTCTCGGCCGCTACCAGCTCAAAGGGCTGTGGCAGTCCAGCCAAAGCGGCGGCAGCGCCAAGGGCCTGCAAGAATTCTCGTCGTTCGAGCATGGTGACCTCCACACAGCGTCCCGGCGTTCATCCACACTCTGGCGTACAGGTGGGCGCAATCCTGGAGGTGGCTGTCTACTCCCAACCCCCCTTGGTCTTCTTGAAACCCGGCGGGACGGCAAACACGCTGGCTTCTAAGTTCTTGCGCTCGGCGCTTAACACTTTGCCTTCCCCTGCGGCCCGTTCTCCCTCATAGTTGACCCAACGCACGGGAAAACCCTCTACCTCCAGGTCCGCCGGTGCCCCCCACGACATCTGCATCGGCATGTTCCGGCGCAGAGGCTCAAAGAAGTCGCCCATAGCACGAAAGGTCTTGAAATCGGCTTCCTGCAGTTGGACATCTCCCAGCGGAGCCGCCCAGAGCTCCTTGGTGCGTTTTCCGTCCGCCAGCACGTCGTACCGAGTGCAGACGTACGGGCCCACACGTTCGCCGCGAGCCTTCACCTGCACCGTCACGTCCGGCGCAGCCGCCATCTGCTGGCCCATCCGCTGCTTCATCATCTGCTCCACCATCTTGCGCTCCTCGGGCGGCATCTGAGCCAGCTCTTCCTGCATCTGCCGCATGCCCTGACCCATCTGCTCCACGTCGGCGGCGGTCATCTCCACATAGCTGCGGCCCTGGTAGTCGACCAGCCACAGCACCTGCTTACTCTCGTCAAAGATGACCACGGCTTCCTCGCCCGCAGAGCTCTTGCTGTGGACACGCAGTTTTCCCTCTTGTAGTTGAACCACAACCTGCGTCACGCGGTCGGTTTTCCCCAACTCTTTCTCTTCCATTTCCACCACCACGCCCGCCTGTGCCACCACGGCAAGAGCCGCAACTCCGAGCAGGCAAAGAACGCGCCAAGTCATCAGCCTCATGGGAAACCTCTCTTATGGAATTTTACTGAGGAGCAATACTAGGCCTGCAGGCACGATTGGTCAAGCTTGGCGCCCACTCCCCGGCGTTGGCTTGCCTGGGGGCGGGCAACTGGACCGCACACCCCAGCGCCGCCACAGCACTGCGATGACACTTTTCTTTGGGGGGGGGCCGGGTCTGGGGTCCGAATCCGGAAGCTGCCACAGGCAGTCAGCTACTCGTCTATCGGAGGTGGAGTCTCGCCGCCTTCTGGCTTGTCCCCGGCGTCAGGCCCGATTCCGTTCGGCTCAACATCCTCGGTGGGCTGCCGCGGAACAAGAGCCTGTGGGTCTTTCTTTTCCTCTCGCCGCTGTTCCCGGCGCTCGCGTTTAAGCTGTGCCTTCTCGCGGCGCTTCCTCTCTCGTTGCCGCTTGTGAAATGTCTGGTGGCCTTTTGCCAATTGCGCTCCTCACGCCAAGTTGCTCAGGACAAGAACACTGCGTCGCCAAAGGAAGAGAAGGAGCCGGACCACCCGGGTCCGGCTCCTGGTTCCGCTTAGAGTGGTGTCACATTGGTGGCTTGGAGCCCCTTGGGGCCCTTGGTCACCTCGAACTCCACCGCCGCGCCTTCCTGGAGAGTGCGGTAGCCCTCTGCCTGGATGCCGGAGTGGTGGACGAAGACGTCTTCTCCCGACTGGCGCTGGATAAACCCATAGCCCTTCGAGGCGTTGAACCACTTTACAGTGCCTTGCTCACGTGTATTGGTCATGTTGACTTTCCTGATGCTCCTTTGTGTTAGTGCTGTTTGCTTCTCCCAACGCCCCGGGGCTGATACAAAAAACGCCGCGAGCTGAAACCCGCGGCCCTTGAAATCAACTCAGAAGGTGTTGCCAGAGCTTCAAACGCGCACTCACAGTAGCACACTTTCCCACGCCTGCCTAGCAGGTTCTTGCTGGCCCGCCTCGAAGCGCAGCCCCTTCCTCCCCCCTGGCGATTTGTGGTTGCAACTCTGTCGTGCCGGAGCGTAGAATGCGCTCGGCGTCAGGGCGCATCAGAGAGCTGACAAAAACATGAATGCACTGCTCATCTATCCAGAGTGGCCAGACACCTACTGGAGTTTCAAGCACGCGCTGCCCTTTGAAGGCAAGCGGTCGGCTTACCCACCGCTGGGT
>DATEUS010000264.1:0-4320 GCA_035282985.1 Candidatus Acidiferrales bacterium | reverse complement strand
ATCGAGGATCTGGGTCAGGGCCTCGGGGGTCAATTCCTGGTTGGCCTCGAGCAGAACCTCGCCGGTCTGGGTGTTGATGACGTCGGTGGCAGTGCAGGCGCCTTCCAGGTCGCTAGGGCTGACCTCGACGGCGCTGATCTTCGCCTTGACGATGTCCTTGTAGAGGCTGGGGGTGATGACACGCCCGGCCGACACCACCAGGTCCTCGGCCCGCGGGCGGCGCACTTCCCGGCTCAGCCGCCGGCCAATCAATCCCTCCGAGGTCTGCCAGTAGAGCTTCTTGTCCTCGAGGGTGATGCGGTCCACGGTGTAGAAGGTGCGCAGGATCTCTTCGGTGTTCTTCAGACCGAGCGCCCGCAGGAAGATGGTGCCCAGCAGCTTACGCTTGCGGTCGATGCGCACGTAGAGCAGGTTCTTGGTGTCGAACTCGAACTCCACCCAGGAGCCGCGGTAGGGAATGATCTTGCCCAGGAAGGAGGTGCGGTTGTTGGAGGACTCGTAGAAGCAGCCCGGGGAGCGGTGGAGCTGGCTGACGATGACCCGCTCGGTGCCGTTGATGATGAAGGTGCCGTTGTCGGTCATCAAGGGCACGTCGCCGAAGTAGACCTCCTGCTCCTTGATGTCGCGAATGGACTTGGCCCCGGTGTCGGGGTCCTTCTCGTAGATGGTCAGGCGGATGGTGACCTTGAGCGGAGCGGCGTAGGTCATTCCCCGCACCTGGCACTCGTGCATTTCGTACTTGAGCTGCAGGCCCACCGGATCGCCGCACTTGTTGCAGACCACCACGGCGTTCTTGTTGGGCGTGCCGCAGCGCGGGCAGAGCAGGTCGCCAATGCGCTTGGGATCGGTGCGCAGGCTGGTGCCGCAGTTCCGGCACGGAGTGCGCAGGTGGTGCAGGCCCTTCAGGTTGCTGCACTTGCACTCCCAGTTGCCGATGGCGTAGTCCACGAAGTCAAGCTGGGAGAGCCCGCGGAAATCCTGGATGGGAAAGACGGAGGTGAACACGCCCTGCAGGCCCACGTCTTCGCGCTCGGCCGGCAGCCGGTCCATCTGCAGGAAGCGGTCGTAGGACCGCCGCTGCACCTCGATCAAGTTGGGGATCTGGATAGTGGTCTCGATCTTGGAGAAATCCAACCGAGGCCGTTCCCGTCCGTTCTGGGGATTCTTGCGATTGCTCATAGGATTCCTGCCTGCTCCTTAAGAGACACTTTGCCTCTGGCTCGGGCCAGGCCCGCCCAGAGGGTTACTTGATCTCGACTTTCGCGCCCGCTGTTTCAAACTTCTTCTTGATGGTGTCGGCTTCTTCCTTGCTCACACCCTCTTTGACCGGCTTGGGAGCGCCGTCCACCAGGTCCTTGGCCTCCTTCAGGCCCAGGCTGGTGACTTCACGGACCGCCTTGATCACGTTGATCTTGTTCGGTCCCACCTCGCTGAGGACGACGGTGAACTCCGTCTGCTCCTCCACCGCTGCCGCGCCGGGCGCGGCCACGGCCCCGGCGACCGCCATCATGGGAACTGCCGCTGCCGACACGCCCAGCTCCTCCTCCAGCCGCTTTACCAGATCGGCTGCCTGGAGCAAGGTCAAACCTTTGATCTGCTCCACCAAGTTATCCAGATTGCCTGCTTCAGTCGCTTTCGCCACGGAACGTTCCTCCTCGTTCAGGTAAAAATGAGTTCAGCTTGCTTCAGGAAACTTTTTCTCTTTCTCCGCCTGTCCCAGCACCACCGCCAGTTGGCGCGCCGGCGCGCTCAGCACCGAGACCAGCCGCTGCGCTGGCGCCTGCAGCAAGCCGAGCAGCTTGGCGAACAGCTCTTCGCGGGTCGGCAAGGCCGCCAGGGCCTGCAATTCCTGCACGGAAATCACCCGGCCTTCCACCAGCCCGGCGCGGAAGGTGAACGCCTCGTTGTCCTTGGCGTACTTGGTCAGCACCTTGGCCAGCGCCACCGCGTCGCCTGAGGTGTAGGCGATGGAGTTGACTCCCTTCAGCCCGGCCAGCAGCGGCGCCGCCGGCGTGTCCTGGGCGGCCCGCGCCGCCAGGGTGTTCTTGACCACGCGGTAGCGGCCGCCGGCGGCCTGGACGGCGCGGCGCAGCTCGGTATCCTGCTGCACGGTCAGGCCGTCGAAGCTGGAGAGCACTACGCTCGAGACCTGCATCAGCTCGGTGTGCAGCGTTTCAATATCGCTCTGCTTCTGGCTGCGCCTTTTCGCCATCCCCGCCTCTCCTTAGACCGCGGCCTCCACGCTGGCCGGGTCCACCACGATGCCCGGTCCCATCGTCGAGCTGAGGGTAATCTTTTTGACGTAGCGTCCCTTGGAGGCAGCCGGCTTGGCCCGCACCACCGCCGCCATCACGGCGCGGACGTTCTCCACCAGCTTGGGGGCGTCGAACGAGAGCTTGCCCGCCGGGGCGTGCAGCACCCCGGCCTTGTCGACGCGAAACTCCACCTTACCGGCCTTGGTTTCCTGAATGGCCTTGGTGACGTCGAAGGTGACCGTGCCCGCCTTGGGATTCGGCATCAGCCCGCGCGGACCCAGCACCCGGCCCAGCTTGCCCACCGACTTCATCATGTCGGGCGTGGCCACTACGGCGTCGAAATCCATCCAGCCCTGCTGAATCTTCTGCACCAGGTCCTCGCCGCCCACGAAGTCGGCCCCGGCCGCCTCGGCTTCTTTGACTTTTTCGCCGCCGGCGATCACCGCCACCCGCAGGGTTCTGCCCAGGCCGTGCGGGAGCACAACGGTGGAACGCACCATCTGGTCGGCGTGCTTGGGGTCGACGCCCAGGTTGAGGGCCAGCTCGACGGTTTCATCGAACTTGGTGAAGTGCACCTTCTGCAGCAACGCCACTGCTTCCTCGACCGGGTAGGGACGCGCTTCCACCTGCGCCCGCGCCGCCTTAATCTTTTTTCCTGCTCGTGCGACCGCTACGCTCACGCTCGTCTCTCCTTGTTAGGACACAATCTCCAGGCCCATGCTGCGCGCCGTGCCTTTGACCGTCTTGATGGCGGCCTCCAGCGAAGCCGTGTTCAGGTCGGGCATCTTGGTGCGGGCGATTTCCTCCACCTGCTTTTCCGTCACCTTGCCCACCTTGGTCTTATTGGGCTCGCCCGAGCCTTTGGCCAGGCCGGCGGCGCGCTTCAACAGCACCGAGGCCGGCGGGGTCTTGGTGATGAAGGTGAAGGAGCGGTCATGGAAGACCGTCACCACCACGGGAATGATCAACCCCTCCTGGTCCTTCGCCGAGGTGCGGGCGTTGAACTGCTTGCAGAACTCCATGATGTTGGCCCCGTGCTGGCCCAGCGCCGGGCCCACCGGCGGCGCCGGCGTGGCCTTGCCGGCGGGAATCTGCAGCTTGATCATTGCCGTTACTTTCTTACCTTTGGGGACGGGGGCGGCCATGGCTTAGGTCTTCTCCACCTGCAAAAAGTCGAGCTCCACCGGGGTGGCCCGGCCGAAGATGGTGACCATTACTTTCAGCGTATTGCGTTCCGGGCTCACTTCCTCGACCACGCCGGCGAAGTTGGTAAAGGGTCCGTCAATGATGCGCACGTTCTCATTGCGCTCGAAGCTGAGTTTGGGCTTGGGCTTGTCGGCGGCCTCTTCGACGCGGTGGAGAATCTGGTCCACCTCGCTGGGGCTGAGCGGGGTGGGGTCGCTGCCGGTGCCGACAAAGCCGGTCACCCGCGGGGTGGAGCGCACCACGTGCCAGGTGTGCTCGTCCATCTCCATCTCCACCAGCACGTAGCCGGGATAGAACATGCGCGCGGTGGTGATCTTCCTTCCCCCCTTCATCTCGATCACTGGCTCGGTGGGAATCTTGACCTCGCCGATCTTGTCCGCCAGGCCAAAAGCCTCCACCCGGCTCTTCAGGCTCTCGGCCACCTTGCGCTCGAAGCCGGAATAGGTGTGGATGATGTACCACTGCTTCTGTTTGGTCATTTCCACCATTAGCGTAACCATCCGGCGCCGGCGCGCAGCAGCCAGGTCATCAGTCGGGCCAAGGGCCAGTCCAGCGCCATGCCCAAGTAGAAGCCGAAGAAGAAGGTCGCCACCAGCACCACCACCGTGGTGGCCTGCACGTCTTTAGTTGTCGGCCAGGTGACGTTGCGCATTTCCAGGCGCACGTCGTGCAAAAACTGGCGCATCCGCCCCGGGTAACTGCGCACCTTGCCAACGGTCGTGCTCGGCGCTAGCATGCCGGCGGCGCCGGCAGCCATTTTTTGCTGAACTTCCTTTACTGCTCGCATCTCTTCTTGCTCACGCCTTCAAGCCGGCCCCTCGGCTCGGGGCCAATCCGCCACGGCGAATTGGCAGGGGCG
>DATEUS010000263.1:0-6377 GCA_035282985.1 Candidatus Acidiferrales bacterium | reverse complement strand
GACCGAAGACGAGTTGGCGAAGTGAAGCGAGACTCGCCGGGGGCGGGGCTAACGGCCGGCGAAGAATCTCTCCTCGGAGACTTGTGGGCATTTGCGAATTGGCAAGTGGCCGTCTTTTGAGGTATTCTCGCCCCCCATCGTGAGGGGTCGGGTGCTGAATCGGGTTTGGCTCGGAGAGGAATCTTCGCTTCCCTTTTGCTGATGAGCGACAACAAGCAGAACGCCGTGCAGCTGGCACTGAGCCCCGCTCCCGAGCTGCTTCCGGTGGTGCAGAGCGTGGTGGAGCGGCTGGCGGAGCAGATGAGTTTCGGGGAGAACCAGAGGGTGAGCTTGAAACAGGGGGTGCAGCAGATCTGCCGTCGCCTCCTGGAGAAACCGGCTAACCTGCGCGGACGGGAGTTGCGCATGGAGGTGTGTGGTTTCTCTGACCGGATGGAGATTGTGCTGGAAGCGAAAGGGCAGGCCCGGGAGACTGAGGAAGCCGACAGGGTCCTGCTCAACCAGCTTCTGGACCGAGTGACCTTCGAGGAGGCCGGGAACGGGCAGATGCGCATCACCCTGGTCAAGTATCATTCGCGCCCGAGGAGTTCGCCGTGAACGTCAAGGTTCGCCTGCAGGGCCCGACCGCCATCCTGGATGTGGAGGGTCAAATCACCTTTGAGAGCACGCCGGCTCTGCGGGAGAAGATACTCCAGGCCCTGAAGAGCAATGGCGTTGTCCTCGTGAATCTCACTCAAGTTGCCTACATGGATAGCTCCGGCATTGCCACCCTGGTGGAGGGGTTGAAGGAAGCGCAGAATCGGAAGGCGAGCTTCGGCTTGTTCGGCCTGACCAAGAACACACGCAACGTGTTGCGGCTGGTGCGATTGGACAAGGTGTTTCGGATTTTTGACAGCGAAGACGACGCGCTGCGCCAGCTCAGCCCACCGGCCTAGGACGGAGCCGGCATGGGCGCCTTCCTGGCCTACGTGGGGCGCGGCAGCCTGGCTTTTGTGCGCTACCTCGGCGGCATGACGCGGCTGGGCAAGGATGCCGCCTACTGGACGCTGATCGCCCCTTTCCGCGGCCGGGGCTTGCGGTTCAAGGCCTCCATCCACCAAATGGTCCTGGTCGGGGTCAATGCCATCCCCATCGTCTCCCTGATTGCTCTTTTTGTCGGCCTCATTCTCGCCTTTCAGACCGCCTACGAGCTGCGCAAGTACGGGGGCACGGTCTACGTGGTCAACCTGGTCGCCGTGGCCATGACCCGCCAGTTGGGCCCGCTGATGACGGCGGTGATCGTGGCCGGGCGCTCGGCCTCCTCCTTCGCTGCTGAGCTGGGCACGATGAAGGTAGGCGAAGAGATCGACGCCTTGGAGACCATGGGCTTGAACCGGGTGAAGTTCCTGGTCGTCCCCAAGTACTTGGCCTTGATCCTGATGATGCCTTGCCTGACGCTGGTGGCGGACCTGATGGGCATCGTGGGCGGCTCCGTGTTCACCACCTATGAACTGGGGATGCCCATCAACTACTACTGGCACCGGGCCCTTGACGCCCTGTTGCTCAAGGACGTCCTCTCCGGGCTGATCAAGAGCGTGGTTTTCGGCGTCATCATCACGGCGGTGGGCTGCTATGAGGGCTTTTCGGTTGAGGGCGGCGCTGAAGGGGTGGGGCTGGCCACCACCAGCTCGGTGGTGATCTCGATCAGCGCCATTATTGCCGCCGACATGTTTTTCAGCGGGCTTTTCTACTATATCTGGTAGCCGATGATGGACAGCGAAGCCATTATCCGCGTGGAGAATCTGACCACCCACTACGGCAGCCGGCGCATCCTCAATAGCGTCAGTTTTTCCGTCTATCCCCGGGAGACAATCGTGCTTCTGGGGTCGAGCGGCACCGGCAAGAGCACTTTGCTGCGTCACATCCTCGCCCTGGAGAAGCCCACCTCCGGCCACACCTTCATCAAAGGGCTGGACGTCTGCCACTGCTCCGAGGACGAGCTCAACGAGCTGCGTCGCCGCATGGGAGTTCTCTTTCAGAGCGGGGCCCTCTTCGGTTCCATGAGCTTGGGCGACAACGTCGCCGTCCCCCTGCGGGAATTGACCAAGCTGGACGAGTCCACCATCGACGTCCTGGTGCGGATGAAGCTGGGGCTAGTGGGCCTGGGCGGATTCGAGAACTTGATGCCTTCTCAGCTGAGCGGCGGCATGAGAAAGCGCGCCGGCCTGGCGCGGGCGCTGGCGCTCGATCCGGAGTTTCTCCTCTTCGACGAGCCGTCGGCCGGCCTCGATCCCATCACCGCCGCCGGGATTGACGATCTGATCCTGAAGTTGAAAGAGACCTTTCCCATGACCATCGTGGTGGTGACCCACGAGTTGGTGAGCGCCTTCCTGATTGCCGACCGCATCGCGGTGATGTTTGCCGGAGAAATCGTGGCTCTGGGCACGCCGGCGGAGATCCAGCAGAGCTCGCATCCGCGCGTGCAGCAATTCCTGAAGCGTGTGCCGGAGGAGCCCGAGCGCGACCACGAGGCCTATTTGCGCTCCCTGACGGCTTCCTCGTGAATCCTGACCGCCGAGGTGACGCATGAAGCACAGTGAAGAAGTCAAAGTCGGCGCTTTTGTCCTCGCCGCCATTTTCTTGTTGGTGCTGTCTCTGGTGCTGGTGGGGGGGCTGAATGTGTTCCAGAAGCCCGTCAGCACCTACACCATGCGCACGAAGTTTGCCGGCGGCATGGAGACGGGCGCGCCCGTGCGCTACGCCGGGATCAAGGTCGGTCGGGTCGAACGGGTTTCCATCGATCCTAAGGATCCCACCCGCGCGGTGGTGGCTTTCAGCATCGATCCCGAAACTCCCATCCGCACCGACAGCGCGGCCCAGGTCAGCTCCTTGGGCCTGCTGGGCGAATACTACGTCGAGATCACTCCGGGAACGTTGGAGGCGGAACAGCTGCCCTCGGGGAGCGAGATTCCGACCAAGGAATCAATGGAGTGGACCGAGTTGGTCAACCGCTTCGGCGCCGCCACCGAGGAAGCCCAGGGGTTGCTGGCCGACGCCCGCTCCCGGGTCACGGAGGTGCTCGACAACATCAAGGACTTGACCGGGGAGGAGAACCGCGAGCGCGTCCGCTCCGTCCTGCTGCGTATGGATCAGATTCTCACCGATGCCCGCCCGCGCGTGAAAACCGTACTGACTAACTTCGAAAACACCAGCGCCAAGATCGATGCCTTTATGGATGACATCAAGGGTACGCGGGAGCAACTGGATCAGTTGCTCGCCAACTGGGGCCGATTGGCCGGCAAAGAGGATGCCGAGGTCGAAAAGACGCTGAGAAAACTCCGCGACACCCTGGCCCGCGCCGAAGGAGCCATGGAGGAAGTGCAGCGTCTGCTGATGGCCAACCGCGAGCATCTGGACATCACCATGCAGAACCTCCAAGTCTCCTCCGAGAACATTCGCGAATTGAGCGACACCCTGAAGCAGCGGCCCTACAGCCTGATTCGAGTCAAGAATCCGCCCGAGCGGACGCCGGGAGAGCTTGAGAAAAACCAGTAAGCGGGTTGAGCCCCTAACAGGGTGCTGAAAAAGTCACTACTTGTCATTCCGAGCGTAGCGAGGAATCTGCTTGTGTGAGACAACGGGTGGAAGAAAAAGCAGACTCCTCGCCGCCAAAGGCACTCAAGGGCTCGGAATGACAATGTCCCAGCATTGTTCAGCACCATGCTAAGCGCGGGACAAAGGCGGGAATCAGGGCAGTGCTTTCCGCTCCAGCAGCGCCTGCAGGTCTTTTTCTTCCACCTCAGCCTCTAGTTCCAGCCGGTCGCCCACGCTGCTGACCTTGGCTCGAGAGAGCACAGCACTGAGGGCGGGATTGTTCTCTCGCACTTGCCAGCTTTGCGCGGCCAGGCCGGTCTGCAGGAGGAGAGAGATGACCTGGGCGTCGGCCGGCTCGGCGCACCAGGCTTGAAAACTCAGCGTCCACTCCCGCCCCATCTCCAGTTGCAGCGCGGCGCCGCGAAAGTTCTGGGCCGCTTGAGTGAACTGCTCGAACTGGGCGACTTCGGGGAGGAGTTGCCGCACCGCCAGGCGCGTGTAGTGGTCGTCGAGCACCACCCAAATGGGTTGGCGCCCGTTGACTTCGCTGATTCGTGCGAGCAAAGAGTCATTGTGGAGGAGGCTTTCCTGCTCACCCAGGCGCGTAGCCAGCAGCAACTCCAAGCTCGGCCGGGTCCCGAAAGCGGCGGTGGAGGAATCCAGAAAGGTGAAGTAGAGCGAGTGCTCGCCGCCGCGGCCGAAGGGGAACAGAGTCTGGCCGTGATCGTCGTCGGTTGGCAGCTTCTGTTGGCGGAAGTAGTCCTCCACCGCTTCCGGCGCGAACTGACCCTGCGCCAGCCCCAGGAAGAGTTCACCCGGATTATCGGGGCTGGGCGGCAGTAGCGCCCAGGCCACCCACTCCAGGTCGGTGTCGAGGTTGACCCCCACCGAGCGGATGAAGCGCTCAAAGTGGGCAAAGCGAGGAGGAAGAAAGCGCTGCTTGACCAAGTCGTAGTGCGGGGAGGCCCGAAGAGTTTGTAGGTCAATGAAGCCCACTTGGCCGCTCCGCCCCGGTAGCGCGTAGAGCACATCGCTGCGCAGAGAATTGGCGGCCGCGCCGGGCGGGGCTGCCGCGCCGCACAACAGAGCCAGCAAGAGCACCCGAGTCCAGGTCATAACTCTCCCGTCTCTTGGATGCGCGGGCAGGGACGCGGGCAGCCTGCTGCAGGGAGAGTTAGAAACCGGTGGCAGCGCGGAAGACATCGGAGACGCCATTGGTGTCGTTGCTCACCAGCGTGCTGGCGCTGGAGTGGAAGGAGACAAAACCGCCTGCGTCGCTGAGGTTGGCCCTGAAGCTGTCAGCGTCGGCCTCGGCGCCGGTCGCGGAGACGGACACGCGGATGGTGGAAGGGGTGCAACCGGCGGCCCCGAAGCAGGTGTCGCGCACGAAGATGTCAATGAGGCCGTTGGTGTCCCCGCTAACGAGGTTGTTGGAGATGGAGTGAAAGGCCACGAAGCGGCTGTTGGCGCTGATGACAGCGAAACTGCTGGCGCTGCTGCCTTCGGCGCCGGCGGTGGAAACCGAGACGCGGGTGGTAGAAGGGGTGCAGACGGCGGCCCCGAAGCAAGTGTCGCGGAGGAAGATGTCGTTGACACCGTTGGTGTCGCCGCTGACGAGGTTATCGGAGAGGGATTCGAACGCGATGAAGCGTCCGTCGCCGCTGATGCTGGGGAGTTGGAGCACGCTGCCGCTGCTACCTTCGGCGCCGGCAGTGGAAACCGAGACGCGCGTGGTGGAGGGGGTGCAGCCGGCGACACCGAAGCAGGTGTCGCGGAGGAAGACGTCGAAGGCGCCGTTGTTATCACCTGTCACCAGGTTATTGGCAAAGGAGTGAAAAGCGACGAAGCGTCCATCGGAGCTGAGGCTAGCACCACCGCTAACCGCGCTGCCCTCACTGCCATTCGTGGCCACTGACACGCGGGTGGTAGAAGGGGTGCAGCCGGCGGCGCCGAAGCAAGTGTCGCGGAGGAAAATATCGGTGACACCGTTGGTGTCGCTGGTGACCAGATTGTTGGAGGCGGATTCGAAAGCGATGAAGCGGCCGCTGCCGCTGATGGCAGGCAGGGTGCTGGCGCTGCTGCCCTCAATGCCGGTGGAGGAGACGGAAACGCGTGTGGTCGAAGGGGTGCAGCCGACGGCGCCGAAGCAGGTGTCGCGGAGGAAGATGTCCGCGACGCCATTGGTGTCGTTGGCGACCAGGTTGGTGGCCAGGGAAACAAAAGCGACGAAGCGCCCGTCAGCGCTGATGGCGGAGAAAGAGCTTTCGCCGTCGGCCTGGGTGCCGTCGGTGGCGACAGAGATGCGTGTGGTGGAGGGAGTGCAGCCGGCCGCGCCGAAGCAAGTGTCGCGGAGGAAGATGTCGCGGACGCCGTTGGTGTCGCCGGCGACCAGGCTGGAAGAGAGGGAGGCAAAGACCACGAAGCGGCCATCGCCGCTGAGGGCGCCGAGGGTGCTGGCGTTGTCGCCCTGCGCGCCGCTGGTGGAGACGGAGGCACGCACGATGGTGGCGGGGGGCGTAACGGGTGGCGTGACGCTCCCAGCGGGCCCAATCCCGGTGCCACTGCAGCCGCCCACAAGGAGCGCTATCAAGACAGTGCCCACAAACAAGAAGCTTCGCTTTTCGACCTGCTGCATCATGTCCATTCTGTACCTCATCGGTGTCGCTCCCATTCCTACTGGCTGACCGGAGCGGTTTCCCCCAGCCGCGCTTCCAGTTGAGCGGCGCGGGTGCGGGCTTGCTGCCGAAAGCCCTCGTCCTCGATTGAGTCCAGATTGATCTTGACGTTCTCCAAAGCTCCGCGCA
>DATEUS010000262.1:0-8991 GCA_035282985.1 Candidatus Acidiferrales bacterium | reverse complement strand
CCTGCAACAGGCGCTTGGGGAAGTTGTAGAAGGTCCACAGGCCCTCATCGGCGCTGCCCGCCAGCGCGGCCAGAACCAGCAACAGAGTCGAGAACAGGAACAAACAACGTCGCGTCATTAACAGTCTCCTTCTTGCTTAGGCCTGCGCTCCCTTAAACTCGTTTCACCACCAGCACGGCGTTCATCCCGCCAAAGGCGAAGGAATTCGAGAGCGCCGCCCGCACCGGCATCTCCCGCGCCTGGTTGGGCACGTAGTCGAGGTCGCACTCCGGATCTGGCTCAGTGTAGTTCGCCGTCGGCGGCACCACGCCCTGCTGCATCGCCTCGATGGCCGCCACCAGCTCGATGGCGCCCGAAGCGCCCATCACGTGCCCGTGCATTGATTTCGACGAGCTGACCGGCAGTTTCTTTGCCTGCTCGCCAAACACGGTCTTGATGGCCTTGGTTTCCACCACATCGTTCACACGCGTGCCGGTGCCGTGGGCGTTGATGTAGTCAATCTCGTCGGGATTCATCTGGGCGTCGGCCAGCGCCAGCCGCATGGCATTGGCGGGACCCTCGACGCTGGGCTGGGTGATGTGGCTGGCGTCGGAGTTGGCTCCGTAACCGGCCAGTTCCGCGTAGATGCGCGTGCCGCGACGCCGGGCGGATTCAAACTCCTCCAACAGGAAAACGGCCGCGCCCTCCCCGATGACGATGCCTTGGCGGTCGCGACTGAAGGGCCGGCAAGCGCGCGCAGCGTCGCTGTTCTCCGGGGCCAGCACCCGCATGGCCTCCCAGGCGCGGATCACCCCGTAGGTAATGGGAGCATCGGAGCCGCCGGCCAGCATCCAGTCGGCCTGGCCGTGCTGGATAAAGCGATAAGCCTCGCCAATCGCGTGCGCGCCCGACGAGCACGCCGTGGTGGGGGTCACGCAGGGGCCCCGGGCCTGGAAGCGCATCGAAACCTGACAGGTGGCGGCGTTGTACATCAGTCGCGGAATTACCAGTGGCGGCAGCCGGGTGGCATTGCGGGCATAGAGGGAATGATAGTGAGTGTCGAGCGTTTCGGTGCCGCCGTAGGCAGTGCCGATGCAAACCCCCACGCGCGGCTGCTGCTCCGGCGTGAACGCCTCCAGCCCCGCGTCCGCCAAGGCCTGGCGAGCCGCCACAATGGCGAACTGACTGAAGCGGTCGAGCTGGTCCAGTTCTTTGGCGGTGAAGTGTTGCTCGGGGTCGTAGGCAGGGACTTCGGCGGCGATGCGGCAGTTCAACCGCTCCACCACCGCCGGTTCCAGGTTCTGAATCCGGCGCACCGCCGGCCGGCCTTCCACCAGTTGGGAAAAGAATTCCTTGCAGTTGGCGCCGGGCGCGGCAATGACGCCCATTCCGGTGATGGCCACCCGCCGCATGCGTCTGGAATCTCCGGCTGCCCCTTGCAAGTTAATTGTGCAACATCGTCGTCAGGGCACAGCTTCAGCCGTGCCGTTTCGCGCCCAAATAGGAAGGGCTTTAGCCCCTGAGGTTTTCTGTTCTATGCCCTCAGCGGCTAAAGCCTCGTTGCTTTCGCGCCCATAACACGGCACGCTTGAAAGCGTGCCCTGACGATAAGAACTTCTTTCCACGGGGCCTTACGAGGGGCTCCCGCTCGGCACTGGGCCGCCGCTGGACGAGGCGCCGGCCAGGTAGGGCCCCAGGCGGCTGATGACGTCTCCGACGGTCTGGATGCCCTGCACTTCCGTCTCCGGGATGCTGATGTCGAAGGTCTGCTCCAGCTCGAACAGCAGGGTGATGCGGTCGAGCGAATCCATGCCCAGGTCCTCGAAGCTGGTCTCCAGACGCACTTCGGCGGGCTTGCGCTTGGCCACTTTGGCGACGGCTTCGATGACTCTTTCTTCCAACCCCATTGTCTCTCGCTGCTACTGTCGCCGCTCTGGCCTCAGGCGGGCGTAGTGGCGGGCTTGATGCCGGGCGAGCGGAAATTCTCGGGGGGCAGGTAGCCCGCCCGTACAGCATACTCCAACAGGCGTCGCAGGAACGAGGGGTTAATGACCGGCAGCTCCAGCAGGCGCTCGGCGTTGCGGGTCTGCAGTCGCAGATCGTTCAGATAGGGCAATAGGTAGGACTCCAGTAGCCGGTGCACCATCTGCTCCTTCTGGCTCAACAACGACAAGCTCCACTGCGCCACCGGCACCAGCTTGGGGATGCGCAGGTGGGGGAAAACCTTGACCAAATCGAAAAGATCCTTGAGCAGGCAGCCGTTGCGGCTGACCAGGTGGAAGGTGTGCCCCAGTGCCCAGGCCACCTCCAGCCCCCGGCGAATGGCCTTGGCCACGTAGTCCACCGGCACGATGTTCACCTTGCGCTCGCGCAGGTCCGGCCAATGCGACAACATTCCGCTGCCCAGGATGCGCACCACCTGGTAGAAGAGATTGAAGCTGGCGATGCGCCCGGTCTCCGTGTCGCCCACGGTCACGCTGGGACGGAAGATGACGATGGGCAGCACACCGCCCAGCGCCGCCCGCACCCGAATCTCCGCCTCGTACTTAGTGCGCTCGTATTCATTGGCAAAGGCCGGTTGGGCCGGCAAGGAGTCTTCCGCAAAGTAGCCACTGCGGGCCGTGCCCGAGGCGGCGTAGCTGCTGATATAAGCGAAGCGCTGCAGGCGCCCGCTGCGGTGGGCGGCCAGTGCCAATTCCAGGGCATGCTCGGTGCCCACCACGTTGGCGCGGTGGCATTCCTCGGCGGTCGCTCCCAGGTGAGTCACCGCCGCTGAGTGAATGAAGAGGTCGGCAGCCGCCACAACGCGCCGTCGGTCGGCGCGGTCAAGCCCGCAGCCCCGCTCCTCGATGGAACCCGCGATGGCCGTGACCCGCTTCCGCTGCTCGGCCGACAGCTTGGCCTGCTCCAGCAGGGCGGTGACGCGCTCCTGAGGCGATTGTCCTTCGCGGGGACGCACCAAGGCCAGTACCCGGGAGCCCCGCTGCAGATAGTGCTCAAGCACACGGCTGCCGATAGCGCCGGTGGCGCCGGTCAGAAAGACTGTCGGAGGGTTCTTTTGGGACAAAATGCCCCCGTGCGCGAAACTCAATCGAACTCAGGGATTGTATGGACGATGGCGCGCGAAGTCAACGCCTGCCTCTAAGCGGAAACCGCTTCAGCCCCGGGAAGGGCGTCAAGGGCGCGGAAGCGTTCCACCTCCGGGTCGCCACTAGCCTGCCACTCCGCCGGCGTGCCGAAGAAGGCCACCCGGCCCTGGTGCAGCATCACCATGCGGTCGGCCACCCGCTCGGCCAGACGAACATCGTGGGTCACCACAATCGAGGTCTTGTGGAACTTCTCCTTCAACCGCTGAATCAACTCTGTAATTGTCTGCGCCATCAGCGGGTCGACCATGGTGGTGGGCTCGTCGTAGAGGATGCAGTCGGGCTCGGCCGCCAGCGCCCGGGCAATGGCCACTGCCCGCCGCATGCCGGTGCTGAGGTCAGCCGGCATCATGTCGGCCTTTTCGTCCAACTCCACCGTCTCCAGCAGTTCCCGGATGCGGCGCTCGATTTCTTCCTCCTCCAGCGCTTGGCCGTCCAGCCGCGCCCGCTCCCGCAAAGGAAAGCCCACGTTCTCCGCCACCGTCAGGGAGTCGAACAGCGCCCCCGACTGAAACACCATCGCCATCCGGCGACGGATCTCTACCAGCTGCTCCTCCTCGAAGTCGGTGATGTCCACGCCATCAACGAACACCCGGCCCGAGTCCGGCTTCAAGAAGCCGACAATGTGCTTCAGGGTGACGCTCTTCCCTACCCCGCTGCGTCCGAGAATAGCGACGGTTTCGCCGCGGGGGACGAAGAAGCTGACGTCATCCAGGACCGTCTGGACGTTTCCGTCGGGGAGGAAAAAAGATTTGGTGATGTGCTCGAATTCGATGTAGTGAGCTGCGTCGGCCATCGCCCGCCTGCGCCTCCCGTCAAACGCCCGCCTGGCCGCCACGGACTTGAGGCAGGCGGGCCTGGCCGCCCAGAAGTCGCTGGGCCTCGGCGTAGTCTTCGGGGGTGTTCATATTCTTCAATATTCGCTCCTCGAAAGCAAACCGCTGAAGCTCCTCGAGGGTGAGGGCGCGCACGCGCATCTGCTCGAAGGCGAGCGCCACCTTGGAGCTGCCCTCATTCAGAATGCGCTCGAACGCCGGCAAGCACCGGCGATGGTAGGCCGCGCAGAGGGGTTGCCACCTCCCCTGCGTGTGAGGGACAACCGCGTCTGCGTTTTCGGCCTCAGCTTGCTCCAGAAGAAACTCGAGAAAACGCGTCTCCAGGTAGGGCAGGTCGCACGCCAGCACCAGGTTCCAGTCATGCTCGGTCGCGGCCAGGGCGGTGACCAGTCCAGCCAAGGGGCCGCGGTTCGCCTCGCGGTCGGCCAGCACAGGCAATCCCAGGTGCCCATAGCGCTCCGGCGCCCCCACCAGCACGACTTCGGCCACTACCGGCCGCAGCCGCTCGACCGTGCGCAGCACCAGAGGCTGGCCGCCGAGCTTGAGCAGAGCTTTGTCGCTGCCCATGCGGCGGCTGTGGCCGCCGGTGAGCACGAACCCGCCTGCTTCAACTCGCCCGCCTGCCTCAATTCGCTGGCGGGCAGGCTGGCGGGCAGGCCCGCCTGTCGGCCGGGGAAAACTCACCCCCGGAGCATACCACCCCACCGCTCCCTGGCGGCGGTCTTGACAAAAACCGCCACGCTTTGTAAATTAGCAGTCTTCAAGGGAGAGTGCTAAGGCAGGCTTTACACTCCCTTGAGGGAAAGTAGCTGGACCCCGCCGAGGCGCTCCCGCTTGTGGCCGCCCACCAGCGGTACCCGCCCGGCCGGCAGGCCCGCCTGCCTCAAGTCGATGGCGGGCAGGTTCAGCTCAGAATTTCAACTCATTCCGAACAGTTCTTGGGAGGAGGGACGCTATGGCTACCAAAGTACGACCCCTGCACGACCGCATCCTGATCCGACGCATCGAGGAGCAGGAGACGGTCAAGGGCGGCATCATCATCCCCGACACGGCCAAGGAGAAGCCGCAGGAGGGCGAGGTGATCGCCGTCGGTACCGGCAAGAAGGAAAAGGACGGGAAAGTCACCCCGCTCGATGTCAAGGTCGGTGACCGCATCCTGTTCGGCAAGTATTCCGGCACGGACATCCGCATCGACGACGAGGAGTACCTGATCGTGCGCGAAGAGGAAGTCCTGGCCGTGCTCGAACCCGCCAAGGTGGGCGCCAAGAAATAGGGCGTCGGCGCGGGCCAAAATTTCTCATTCAAGGGAGGAAATAATCCATGCCAGCCAAGCAAGTGATTCACGGAGAAGAGTCACGGGGAGCGATTCTGCGCGGCGTCAACGTCCTGGCCAACGCCGTGAAGATTACTCTGGGTCCGAAGGGGCGCAACGTCGTCCTGGACAAGAAGTTCGGTCCCCCCACCATCACCAAGGACGGCGTGACCGTGGCCAAGGAAATCGAACTCAAGGACCCGCTCGAAAACATGGGGGCGCAGATGCTGCGGGAGGTGGCCAGCAAGACTTCCGATGTGGCCGGCGACGGCACCACCACCGCCACCGTGCTCGCCCAGATCATCTTCGCCGAGGGCCGCAAGAACGTGGCCGCCGGCTCCCACCCCATGGCGCTCAAGCGCGGGATCGAGAGGGCGGTCGAGACCACGGTGGAGGAGATCAAGAAGCTCTCCAAGCCCGTGGCCGGCGAAGCCATCGCCCAGGTGGCCACCATCAGCGCCAACAACGACAAGACCATCGGCAACATCATCGCCGAGGCTATGAAGAAGGTGGGCAAGGACGGCGTCATCACCGTGGAAGAGTCCAAGACCATGGAGACAACGCTGGAAGTGGTCGAAGGCATGCAGTTCGACCGCGGCTACCTCTCCCCCTACTTCATCACCGACCCCGAGCGCATGGAGGTCAAACTCGAAGACCCCTACATCCTCATCCACGAGAAGAAGATCAGCTCGATGAAGGACCTGCTGCCATTGCTGGAGCAGATCGCCCGCAACGCCAAGCCGCTGCTGATTATCGCCGAGGATGTGGAGGGCGAGGCCCTGGCCACGCTGGTGGTCAACAAGCTGCGCGGCACCTTGCAATGCTGCGCGGCCAAGGCCCCCGGCTTCGGCGACCGCCGCAAGGCCATGCTGGAGGATATCGCCACCCTCACCGGCGGCAAGATGATTGCCGAGGAAGTGGGCATCAAGCTGGAGAACGTCAAGCTGGAAGAGCTGGGCCGGGCCAAGAAAATCACCATCGACAAGGACAACACCACCATCGTCGAGGGCTTCGGCAAGCCCGAAGCCATCGAAGGGCGCATCAAGCAGATCCGCACGCAGATCGAGGATACCACCTCGGACTACGACCGCGAGAAGCTGCAGGAGCGCCTGGCCAAGCTGGTGGGCGGCGTGGCCGTCATCAAGGTGGGCGCAGCCACCGAGACCGAGCTGAAGGAGAAGAAGGCTCGCGTCGAAGATGCCATGCACGCCACCCGCGCGGCCGTCGAGGAAGGCATCGTCCCCGGTGGCGGCGTTACCCTGCTCCGCTGCATCCCGGCGCTGGAGAAGCTGAAGCTCGATGGCGACGAGAACATCGGCGTCAGCATCGTCCGGCGAGCGCTGGAGGAACCGCTGCGCCAGATCGCCATCAACGCCGGGCACGAGGGCGCCGTGGTCGCCAGCCAGGTCAAAGCCAGCAAGGAAACCAACTACGGCTTCGACGCCGAGAAGGAAGAGTACGCCGACTTGATCAAAGCCGGCGTGATTGACCCGGCCAAGGTCACCCGCTTGGCTCTGCAGAACGCCGCTTCCATTGCCGGCCTGATGGTGACCACCGAGGCGCTCGTCGCCGAAGTGCCGGAAGAGGAAGAGAAGAAAGGCGCGCCGGGTATGCCCCCGGGCGGAATGTACTAACACTAACCCGTATCCACGAACCAAACGGCCCCGGGATAACCTCCCGAGGCCGTTTTCTTGTTGAATGGTAGAAACCGCTAGCACGTTGTAATTGTGTGTGCGGTGCCCACCTTTCCTCTGCCAGCGGCCTCCGGACCAAGGCATTGACAGTGGTGCGCCCTCGCCACTATAGTGGGGCGCTCCACTCGAATCCATTGCGGGGGTGGAAACCCGCAAAGGCAAAACCGCAACTCGACCGAATCCAGTAAGGACGCTCCCGGGGGAAAGGTATGGCCAACGTTCTTTCTCGCTTGCTGCCCCGCGAACGCAGCTTCTTCACCCGCTTTACCGAAGTGACCGCCAACATCGAGGAAGGCGCGCGCGCGCTGGCGGCCCTTTTTCATGACTACCGGGACGTGCCGGCTCGCGCTCAACACATCAAGGACCTCGAGCACAAGGGCGACCAACTCACCCACGACATCATCACTCGACTGAACCAGGCCTTCATCACCCCCTTCGATCGGGAAGACATCCATGCCCTGAGCACCAAGCTCGACGACGTCCTCGACCTGATTGACGCCGTCGCCAGCCGCCTGGTGATCTACCGGGCCGATAAGTTGCGCCCGGGGGCGGCCGAGCTGGCTGATATCCTGGTGCGATCCACCGCGCAAATCCACGCCGCCGTCTCCCGCCTGGAAAAGCAAGACGGTATAATCGAGCACTGCATCGAGATCAACCGCCTAGAAAACGAAGGCGATACTGCCGTGCGCGCCGCCATTGCCCGCCTGTTCCAGGAGGAAAAAGACCCGGTCGAACTCATCAAGTGGAAGGAAATCCTCGAAGTGCTGGAAATCGCCACCGACAAGTGCGAAGACGTCGCCAACATTCTGGAATCTGTGGTCTTGAAAAGCGGGTGAGCTGGCGTTTTTCTCTCCTCTTCGCGCTCGCACACCCAGTGGCCGACGCGGAGCCGGTCGCCGCCAGGGCCACCGGCTAGGCCGGAGCTGCCGTCGTGGATTCATCCTTGTTGCTGGCCGTCATTGTCGTGGCCGCACTGATCTTTGAGTTTGCCAACGGCTGGAACGACGCCGCCAACTCCATCGCCACCATCGTTTCCACCCGTGTGCTCAGGCCGCTGCCGGCGGTGGCCTGGGCCGCCTTCTGGAACTTCGTGGCCGCTTTCGCCTTCGGGACCGAAGTCGCCAAGACCATGGGCAAGGGATTGGTTCATCTCGACATGGTCAACGAGTCGGTATTGTTGGCGGGGCTGTTCGGGGCCATTCTGTGGACGGCCGTCTGCACCTGGATGGGATTGCCCATCAGCGTGTCCCACTCGCTCATGGGCGGCTACGGCGGCGCCGCCGTGGCCAAGGCCGGCTTCGCCGCCCTCATCGCTACCGGCTGGTACAAGCCGCTGGTCTTCATTTTCCTGGCGCCCATCATCGGGATGTTCGTTGCCGTGTTGGTGACCATCGCCAGCAGTTGGATTGTGCGCCGGCAAGCGCCGCAGAAAGTCGACCGCTGGTTTCGCCGCCTGCAACTCGTGTCAGCCGCCGCCTTCAGCCTGGGCCACGGCACCAACGACGCCCAGAAAGGCATGGGCATCATCACCGCAGCCTTGGTCACGGGTGGAGCTCTGCAAACGTATGAGGTGCCGTTCTGGGTTATAATTTCCTGTCACGCTGCCATTGCCGGCGGCACGATGGCTGGCGGCTGGCGGGTAATCAAGACCATGGGGCAACGCATTACCAAGCTGACTCCCTTTGGAGGATTTGCCGCTGAGTCCGCCGCGGCGCTGACCTTGTTCGGGACCGCTGCCACCGGGATTCCAGCCAGCACGACCCACACGGTCACCGGCGCCATTATCGGCGTCGGCGCCTCGCGCCGCGTGACCGCGGTGCGCTGGGGCATCACCCATCGCATCATGTGGGCCTGGGTCTTGACCATCCCGGGGGCTGCGGCCCTCGGTGTCCTGCTCTACTTCTTCCTGGCGGCGCTGGGAATCTAGGAGACACCTTGGCCTTGGCCAACAACAACAGCGCCCACTTCGCCACCCCCGAAGAAGCCGTCGAAGAAATCCGCCAGGGGCGGATGATCATCGTGGT